>CAIUOO010000225.1 GCA_903900795.1 uncultured Gemmatimonadota bacterium
GCGCTCATGGCCAGCGCCCGCTTTGCGCAGCAGCGTATTCCTGCGATGTTCGTGGATACATCCACGCGCGGCGAGCCGGTGGCGCGTCGGGTGGCCGAGGCGATGCGGGCGCGCTACGTGCTGCTGCCGGCGGCGAATGCGAAGGCACTCGGTGGGCTGGTGCGCACCGCGATGAACATGGCTGAGGGATCCGATCGTGCGTGACACGTCGACCGTGAACCGGACCTCGTGGCCGTGGCAGTCCGTGGTGCGGGTGCGACATCCGTCGATGCTGCACGACACGGACATCGCCACGCGCGAGACGTCGCTGCGTGTCGCGCTGCGCTCGCTGGTGGTTGTCGTGTTCTTCTGGTGGAGTGCCACGGGGCTGATCTTCGCCCTCGAGCGCTCTCCCGCCACGCGCCTGCTTGGCTTGGTGCTGGCGTCGGCGATGGCGGTGTGGGGGGCGGGGCTGCTCTACCTCGAACGCGATCGCGGATCGGCGTCCGGTGCACGCCGCAGCTTTCTCGGTGCAGCGTTTCTGTGGACGTGGGTGCAGGTCGCCTTCTATGGCGGGTGGTTGGTCGGACCGACGTCGCTGATGGTACCGATTCCGGCGGAATCACCGAGTTGGTCGCTCGCCGTGCGCTCGGTCCTGTCGATGTTCTGGTATCAGCTGGCAATGCTGGCGGTCCTCGCGATTACCGGCTTCCTCACGGCGCGACGAGCAAACCGCGCCGGATGGTGGGCGCTGGTGCTTTTCTGGGTCACGCACCAGGCCGCCAGCATCAACATTTTCCTTGGCGTCGAGAATCCGGGACGTGGATTCTTCCCCGAGCCGCTCACGTATCTCGAGTCCTACTTCGGTCCGCAGCGGAACAGCTGGCTGTTGCCGATCACGGTGGGGCTGCTCCTCGTCTTTACGCTGCGCACGATCATTCATGCGCTGCGTGATCCGTCACCGCTGCGACGTCAGGGGATGATGCTGCTGTCGGTCCTCGGCGTGCTCGGCGTGCTCGAACTTGCGGTGCTCGGCATGCCCATTTCGCTGCCCCTCTGGGAAGCATTCCTCGCTGTGCGCGGGTACTGAGCGCGCGGTCTACTCGTAGCGCAGCGCTTCGATCGGGTCCAGGCGGGCCGCCCGGCGTGCCGGCACCATGCCGAACACGATGCCGATGCCGACCGACACGACCACCGCGATGATCGTGAGCGTGAGTGGTACCGGCGCCTGAATGTCGAGTGCGAACGACGCCACGCGCCCCAGGCCCAAACCGACGAGAATGCCGATGGCGCCGCCGATCCCGGTCAGCGTGCAGGCTTCGATGAGAAACTGCAGTAGAATGTCGTGGCGCGTGGCGCCGAGCGCTTTGCGCACCCCGATTTCTCGCGTGCGGCTGGTGACCGACACCGTCATGATGGCCATGACGCCGATGCCGCCCACCAGCAGCGCAACGCCGGAGAGGACGATCATGACGAGGAAGAACACGCTCGTGATGCCGTTGAAGGTGTCGAGAATCTGATCCTGTGTGACGAGGTCGAAGCTGTTGATGCTGCCGGGCCGAAGACCACGCATTTCGCGCATGGCCATCACCGCGGCGCCTTGGGCGTCCGCGACGGTCACGCCCGCCCGCGGCTTCACGGGGATCCACAGCGCGTTCGTTTTATCGATCGTGTAGCTGCGTTCCATGAACTTGTACGGCATGACGGCGCCGACGGCTTGCCCCGGTGGTGCGAAGATGTTGCCGGGCTCCTGCCAGAGGCCGATGACGACCACGGGACGACCACCGATGCGCACCGATCGGCCAAGCATCCGCTCGCGGCCGAACAGACGGCGCGCGGTTTCCTCCTGCAGCACGACGACGGGCGCTCCGGCGCTGAGTTCATTGCGGGTGAACCAGCGTCCCTCCACCAGCTCGCCGCCCTGCACGCGGGTGAAGCCGTCGTCGGCGCCGAAGATGGCCATGGACTGCGACCGCACCCCGTCGGACTCGATGCGCGCGAGCGTTTGTGCCCAGAGCGACGCGTAGGCGATCTCCGGCAGGCGACGCAGCTGATTTGCTTCGGACTCCGACAGATCCGGACGGATGCGGACTTCCTTGGGCAGGTTGTCCGGATTGAGTGGCGTCTGTGAAAACTTCTTCAGCACGTAGAACGTGGTAGGCCCGGCCACCTCGATCGTCGTCACGATCTGCGAGCGAATGCCTTCCACGATCGCGGCCATCGCCATGACGGTCGCGACGCCGATCACGACGCCTAAAATGGTAAGTGACGAACGCAGCTTGTTGACGCGGATCGCATCGAACGCGATAAGCACGTTCTCGCCAAACGAACCAACGCGAAGTCCCATGACTCAGGTCTCCGCGCGCATCGCCGTGATCGGATCGAGCTTGGCCGCGCGCGACGCGGGATATACGCCGAACAGCACGCCGATGCCTGCGCCGAGCGTCAGCGCGAGGGCGACGCTCCAGAGCGACACTTGGGCCGGCAGGGGAGAGAACGCGGCGATGATCGCCGCCAGTCCGGAACCTGCCGCCACGCCGAGCAGGCCACCGCCCGTTGCGAGCGCCACCGCTTCGGCGAGGAACTGACGTCGGACGTCCGCCGACGTGGCGCCCACCGCTTTCCGCAGGCCGATCTCGTGCGTGCGTTCGGTGACGCCCATCAGCATGATGTTCATGATCACGATGCCCCCCACGAGCACGCCAATCGCCACGACGGCCGGCACGACAGCGAACAGCACTCTGGTGAGCTGCTTCCAGAAATCGACCAGCGCCTCGGCGGTCCCGACATCGAAGTTGTCGCGATCCGACGGGCGCAGTCGGCGGGCGAGGCGCATGGCTTCCTGCGCCTTGGCCATGGCGGGCCCGACCTCGCCGGCCTCGCGCATCTTGATCGAGATCGTCGTGTTCTGACGTCGCCCGTAGGTCGCTTCAAAGGCCGAGAAGGGCATCAGGGCGAATCCGTCGAACGATTGTCCCAACACACGGCCTTTCCGCGCCACCACGCCCACGATCGTGTAGCGCTGCCCCATCACGCGCACCTCTTTGTCGATGGCCGACGCGCCCTGAAAGAGCTTCTGCGCCACGTCAGCGCCCACCACGATCACATTGCGCCGTTCGCGCACATCGATGTCGGTGAGCGGCCGTCCCTCGGTGAACCGATAATCCTGCACGACCTGATATCCCGCCGTCACGCCGAAGATCAGCACGCTGCCCAAGGTGCGGTCGCGCCACACGACATCGGCTTGCGGCGTGGGCCATCCGCTTTGCAGCGCGATCGCCTGCGCATCGGGGAGTGCCTCGCGAACCGCGTCGGCATCACGCTCATCGACGCGCGGCCGACGCTGCAGCAGGCGAAACTGGTCGTCGGTGAACAGGCCAAGGCTGATCGGCAGCCGTCGCACCTGAAAGGTGTTCATGCCGATCATGGCGTCGGCAATGTTTTCCTTCACGTAGGCGTTCATCCCCTGGATGATCGCCACGACCACCACGAGAAAACCGACAGAAACCACGATGCCGAGCAGCGTGAACGCCGTTCTCAGGGGATTCACGCGCAGCTGCACCAGCGAGAGTCGAATGATGTCAGAGAAACGCATAGCGCCGTGCTACTCGTGGCGGAGCGCCTCCACCGGGTCAAGCCGCGACGCGCGCATGGCGGGGAGCATGCCAAAGGCGACGCCGGTGACCGCGCTGGCGATCAGCGCCGTCGCCACGATGCTGCCAGGGAGCGTGGCCGGGATCGACGTGTTCGTGCGAATCACCCACGCCAACAGCGCACCGAGTGCGAGTCCGACGAAGGCGCCGATGCTGGTCATGGTCGATGCTTCCACCAGAAACTGCCAGCGAATCGTGCCCGACGTGGCGCCAAGGGCTTTGCGGACGCCGATCTCGCGCGTGCGCTCGGTGACCGAGATCATCATGATGGCGACGACACCCACGCCGCCGACCAGCAGCGCGACGGCCGACAGCGCCAGACCCACGGCAAAGATCGCGCCGAACAGTTGGTTGAAGGTGTCCATCAGGCGATCCTGCTCCACCAAATAGAAGGTCGCGCGATCGCCGGGCCGCAGCCCGCGGCGGGCGCGCATGGACGCCAGCACCTCGTCCATGACCTCACCCTGCGTCACCGTGCGCTCCGGGCGCACCAGGAGACTGAGACTGTTGCGTGACGCATCGAGACTGCGCACGGCGGCCTGAATCGGGATGATTGCCCGGGGCGTGTCCGGACCCTTCCCCTCGAGCGACTTCAAGAAGCCGGCTTTGGGTGCGTAGATGCCGATCACGGTGAACTGCCGGCCGCTGATCATGATCTGCTTGCCGATCGCCTCCGAATCACCGAACAGCTGCGCCTTGAGCGTATCATTGACGAGCACGACCGGCTGCCCGGCGTCGTACTCGGTGCGCGTGAAGTTGCGACCCGGAAAAATGTCCGAGGCATCGACCGACGGCCATTCCACGCTGTACGCGTCGTAGCCGACGTTGTCCACGCGGCTGTTGCGATACGCGAAGTTGCCCTGCCCGCCGAGCACGCCAATGACGTTCTCGACGCCGGGGATGCGCTTGATCATCTCCCATTCGGCAAACGAGATTGCCGGGTTGCTGCGGTCCGGGCACTTCTCGTCGGTACCATCGCAGCCGCTGATGCCCGAGCTCCGACGCTGCACGATGAAGGTGGTCGCGCCGATCTGCTCGAGATCCTGCTGAAACGAGGCGCGGATCCCATTCACGACGGCGCCCATGGCGACGACCACGAATACACCGATCGCCACACCGGCGATGGTCAGGGCGGCGCGCACTTTGTTCGAGCGGATCGACTCCAGCGCCATCCCGACGCCTTCAAGGACCAGTAAGAATCGGTTCATGGGATTACTCCTGACGCAGCGCGGTGATGGGATCCAATCGCGATGCGCGGCTGGCCGGATACAGGCCGGCGGCAATACCGACACCGGCTCCCGTCACGAGCGCCGCGGCGATCGACCACGGAGCCACGGCGGCGGGAAGCGGCGTGAGTGCGGCGATAATTTCGGCCAGGCCGATACCCAGTCCAATGCCGATCGCGGCGCCGAGGGTACTCAGGGTCGCCGCCTCGACCAGAAACTGCGACATGATGTCCGCACGCTTGGCGCCCAGCGCCTTGCGCACACCGATTTCACGCGTGCGTTCGGCAACGGCCACCAGCATGATGTTCATGATCACCATGGCACCCACCACGAGACTGATGGCGGGAAGCGCGGTGCCGAACAGCACGAGACGACCTTTCAGCTGCTTGATGAAGCCGAATGCCGCGTCCTGCGTGATGAGGCCGAAATCGTCCGGCTCTCCCGCACGTAGACCGCGCAGCGATCGGAGCGCGCCGCGCGCCGCTTCCATGCCGTCGGGAAGATCGGCTTGCGTCGGGGCCTGCACAATCAACGACGAGATGTCACGCAATGGACGGATGATGCGCCCCATCGGTGACGTATACGGCGCGACGGCATTTCGGTCGAGTGAGAATCCGAACACCGACCCCTGCTTCTCGATGACACCGATCACCGTAAACGGTACGCCCGCGACTCGGAGCTGCCGTCCTTCCGGATTGAGCCCCGGGAAAAAATGCTCGGCGACTTCGGTACCGATGACGATCACGCGCGCGCCAGCGCGCACTTCCTGATCCGTGAAGGCGCGGCCAACGGTCACCGGAAGGTTCTTGATGTCGAAATAGTTCGCGTCGGTGGCGACGGCCTGCACCTGCCGCGGGCGGGCCCCCGGCGACGAGGCGTACTTGAACGTTTCGCTCGTGATGCTCGACTTCATCGTCGTGGGAATCGCCGCACGAACTGCCTCGATGTCGGGCATTCTGATCAGCGGGCGTCGCTGGGCAGAGCGCGCGTCGAAGCCGCGATTTCCCCCCGGGCCGACGTTGCTGAAACGCCGCAACGTGAAGGTGTTGCTGCCGATCAGACGTGCGGCAAAATCTTCTTCGACGTATCGCCCCATCCCTTCAACGATGGAGACCACGGCGATGAGGAACATGACGCCGATGGTCACCCCAAGTAGGGTGAAGGCGCTCTTGAGTTTCTGAACTCGAATCTGGGTCAGTGCCAGACCGATAGCGTCTCGTGTTTTCACGTTGGATTGAATGGCAGCCGCTGCAGGTCCGGCCGGTGAATACCGTCCGGGTCGTACCGTACCGCTCAGTGGACGCGTTCGCCCGAGACCTTGAGCGCATACTGCGCGCGTGTTTCGTCGCTCGAGATGACGCCGTCGCGCAGCACGATGATACGCTTGGCGTGCACCGCGATGTCCGGTTCGTGCGTGACCATGACGACGGTCTGCCCCTGCGCGGCGAGTTCTTCGAACACCCGCATGATTTCTTCCGAGGTCTGCGAGTCGAGGTTCCCTGTCGGTTCGTCGGCGAGCAGAATGGACGGACGATTCACCAGGGCGCGCGCGATGGCGACACGCTGACGCTGACCACCGGAGAGTTCGTTGGGCCGGTGGTGCATGCGTTGACCGAGTTGTACACGCTCCAATGCTTCGGTGGCGCGCTTCTTCCGCTCGTCGGCCGAGATACCGGCGTACACGAGCGGGAGTTCGACGTTCTGCAGCGCCGACGCGCGGGGCAGCAGGTTGAACGTTTGGAAGACGAAACCGATTTCCTTGTTGCGAACCCGGGCGAGCGCATCGTCGGACATCGTGCTGACCAGCATGCCGTTCAGCCAGTACTCGCCCTCGTTCGGCGTGTCGAGGCAGCCGATGAGATTCATGAGCGTCGACTTGCCGGATCCCGACGGACCCATGATGGCCACGTACTCATTGCGCCGGATGGCGAGATCGACGCCGCGAAGGGCGCGGACGATTTCACCACCCATGTCGTACTGTCGCTTCAGCTGTCGCGTCACGATGACCCAGTCCTGGCCCGGAGCGGCACCGACGGCGGTCGTGACCGCCCGGCGCTCCCCGGTGGTGCTGAGCCCGATGTCGTCGAGGGCCTTGCTCACGGCTTCTTGCCGGCGACTGGCGCCTTTTTGTCGTCGACCTTCGGCGTCTTGATCATGGTGCCGTCCTTGAGCTCGCGGATCGCCTGATACGTACCGGCCACGATGGTCTCGCCGCTTTTGAGACCGTCGAGCACTTCGAAATGCCGTTCGCCGGCGATCCCAACCTTCACGGGGCGGAAGCTGACGATATTGTCGGTGCCGACCACGAAGACGCCTTCCACGTCGCGCTTGCCGACTTCCTTCGTCGGCTGGCGGCCGACCGTCACGGCCGAGTCCGCATTCGGCAGGTCTTCGTTCTCACGGACCGTGAGGGCGATGATCGGAATGCTGAGCACCTTGCTCCGTGATGCGGTGACGATCTTGGCAGTGGCCGAGAAGTCGGGGCGCGTGTCCAGCGGCGGGTTCACGAGCTCGACACGCACTTCGTAGTCGATGGCCTGGTCGCCGGTGTTCGCGGCGGCCGACTTGGTGACCGAGCTGTTGGAGATCTCGACCACGCGGCCCACGAAGGTGGTGTCGGGGAACGCGTCGATCTGGATGAGGGCCGAGTCGCCGACGCTGATGCGCGCTACGTCGGTTTCGTCGACCTTCACCTTCGTTTCCAGCACACTCATGTCGCTGATGGTCATGAGCGTCGCCGCGTCCTTGTTGAGCGTGCCCATGATGGCCGTTTCGCCTTCTTCCACGTTGAGGCGGGTGATCTTGCCGCTCATGGGAGCGATGATCGTGGTGCGGTTGAGCGCCTGACGCGCGTCACGCACCGAGGCCACGGCCTGATCCACGCTGAAGCTGGCGGCCGCCGCCAATTCCTTGTTGACATCGGCCTGCGTCTTGAGCTGCTCGAGCTGCTCGTCGCTCACGAGTTCCGGCGACTGCTGCTTGATCTTGAGTGAGCGATCGTAGTTGCGCTGGGCCTGCAGCAAGCTGGCCCGCGACTGCGCGGCCTGTGCACGCGACGACGCGAGGAAGGCCTCGGAGCGCTGCAGCGCGGCGGTCACCTGCTCGGGGTCGATCTGCAGCAGGAACTGTCCCTTCTTCACGACGTCGCCTTCCTTCACGGAGAGGCGCACGATTTTGCCCGTCACGTCGGCCGACACGTCGACCTTGGTGCGCGGCTGGATCTGTCCGCTGGCCGTCACCGAGGCGACGAGGTCACGGGCTTCCACAGCTTCGGTCCGCACTTCCACCGGCTTCGTGCTGTTCTTTTTTGCACTGATCACTGCAAGGACGGCAACGGCGAGAACCACTGCGCCGCCGATCCCGAACTTTACGCCTTTCGTCATGACTGGTCTCTGTTAGCGGATGGGACGGCCGACGGCATTTTCAAGCGCCGCGAATGCCCGTTGTACATCGTAGACGGCGGTGATGCGGTCGGTCTCGGCGCGCTCGTAGTCGCCACGGGCCTGCACGAGATCCACGATACTGATGGCACCGACGCGATAGCGCTCTTGCGCCAGCGAGAGGGCGGTGCGGGCCGTGCGCACGTTCTGTTCCTGCAGCACGACGGTCTGCTGCGCTGTGTTCAACGACAGGAATGCGGCCGTCACATCGGCCGTGACGCGAAGTTCCTGCGCCCGGACATCATTCTCGGCGTTCCGACGCTGCACACTGGCCTGCTCGATCTGCTGCTCGCGACGCCAGCCATTGAAGATCGGCATGGAGAACGAGGCCGACAGCGAATACGGATTACGCGTGAAATCGAGCGGGTACTTGCTCTGCGCGGTACGGATGGCGTCTTCCTGCGCCGGCGTGAAGGCGATGGCACTACACTGGGCCAGACGGTTCGAGAGGCCGAGGCGATCCCGCACTTCTTCCGTGCGGATGCACGACGCCTGGGCGCCGAGTGCGCTGGCCTGACTCTGGCTGATCAGCAGTCCGGTGTTGGTGAAACGATTCGTGAAGGCGGAGACACCGGCCTGCAGCGACAGCGACGGGAAGTAGGCACTACGGGCCGAGGCCTGCGAACGACGGGCCGACTCTTCACGGGAACGGAAGGAGCCGAGCGCCGGATTGGTGCGGCGGGCCATGTCGAGAATCACCGAAAGCTCGATGGCCGGCGGGGCCGCGAGGTTGGCGTCGAGCTTCGCGTCGGGCGTCGCATCGATCCCGATGGCCTGGAACAGCCGGACGATTTCAATGGCGGCCTGATTGCGCGAGTTCAATGACGCGACGCGCTGCTGGCCGTCGGCCACTTCTGCCCGCTGCACGTCGAGCTGCGTTCCGGAGCCGACCTGAAGCCGCGCGCGGGCCAACTGGAGCTGCGTCTGCGTGGTCGCCTGCAGCGTGTCCTGGAGCGAGGCGCGGGCCTGCGCCTGCAGGGCCGTGAGGTACTGGTTGGTGACGTCGTTGCGCACGCGCTGCTCGGCGGCGGCGATGTCGGCTTCGGTCGCATTCTGATTGGCCTGCGCCGCGCGCTTGTCGTTCAGCGTCGCGAGCGATAGCTGCAGGCTGGCATTCACCGAGGCGTCGGTCGAGAGCTGATCGTTGGTCGAACCAAAGGCCTGACCCTGAAAGAAGGTCTGACGTCCTTCGCGATAGCCTCCGCCCATGCTCGAATTCACGCTGGGGAGGAACGCGCCCGTGGCCGAGCGAACCGCCGCCGCCGCCGTGCGTCGCGCATTGGTGGAGCTCTGCAGCGCGGGATTGTTCCGGCGCGCGAGTGCCAAGGCGTCCGTGAGCGTGATGGTTGCCCCCGGAGCAGGGGCCGACTGCGCAGCAGCGGGCGTCGGATCGGTCGCGACAACGGCGAGACCGAGCGCAAGCGCGAAAGCGAGCACGAACGGGTGAATTCTCATGGGGACGAAGCGGGTGGAGGACATAGTCTTGGAGGCGTACGCACCCCGAGCCGGGATGGTTTCATTGAAGTGGACCAGTGAGTCCAGACGAGCACCCAGCTTGGGAATCGGACGCATCAGCGGGGGACGTCGTCGCGCAGGGCCTCGAGGTTGCGCGCGGGGATCGTGAGACGGAGCAGTCGACCCTCGAGGTCCGCCCACACGAGCCGCAGGTCTCCCGTCCTGGCCGTGACGCGCCACCGCCGCGCCGCGCGGCGCGCACCGGCGACGACGATCGTATCCGTACCGGCTTCTAGCACGAGACGTACGGCACCTTGCGCATTGGCGATCGGGGTGAGGCTCGGGAGCGTGATCCCGTCGCCCTCGCCCATGGTGCGGTCGCGCACCAACACGGCGTATTGCACGATCCCATCGTCCTCGATCACGACGGCGCCCGGGCGCAGGAGATACTCTCGGGCGGCTTCCCCGGTCGAACTGCGGGCCAGCGTCGCGAAACGGCCGCGGACGCGCTGGCCGCCAAGGCGGAGCGTCACGTCGGCCCCGCGCCGCTCCTCGACGGAGTACCGTACGGGTGTGCCGGCGGAATCCGTCTCGAGGCGCATGGCGACGCGGCGGTCGCCAAGGGCCGATTCCGATCGGACTTCGAGGGTGCCGCCGTCCTGCGAGGTGACGCGCTGCACGGAGAACTGCTCGCGTCCGGCGCGCTGTCCGTTCACGAGGAGCGTAAAGCTGCCCACATCCAAGCGCGTCGTTGCTGGCGGCTGTGCTGGCGGCTGTGCGTTCGGCGCGGCCGCCGGCCACCGTGCCGCCCACAGCGGCACGACGCAGGCGCCGACGAGGGCGCCGACGACCAGTGGTCGCCGCAGTGCGGGAAGACGCCGGGAGTGGCAGGGCGAAGCCATTCACGAAAGATAACCGAGACGGCGCTCCACTTCGCCATCTCGGGGTACGCGGGGTATTCTGGGGCCATGTTCTCCACCTCCCGCGCAGCGCGCGTCGATTCCTGGCCCCTCGGTTGGGTGGCCGCCAGCTGCACCGCCATCATCGCCTGCGCGCTCTGGCAACAGGCTCCCGGTTGGGGGGCCCTCGCCGTGGCCACGATCGCGACTGGCGGCGCGGCGTGGCTGCTCCCCGTGCTGCGCCGTCCGCGCGGGGTTCCCGCTGTGACCGTCGCGCTGCTCGTGGTCACGGTCACCGTGGCCGTGGGGGAGACGGCGACGCTCGTGGCGGTGCGTCGTGACTGGCCGTCGTGGTCCGCGGGCGAGCGAGAGGATCGCGCGCAGCGTGTGGCCGCCAGTTTGACTGATGTGGCCTCAACGCTGCGCCGCGTCGCCGCCGAGCGGGTGCAGAACGCGGACGGCGTGGTCGTGGCGCCGCTTGACGCGGCGGTGGAGTCGGCCGTGTTGGTGTTCCGCAATGGCACGCTGGTGGCCCGGGCGGGACAGACCCGTACCCCGATCGCCGCCGGTGGCGCCGTCGGGGTGCGCTTGGTGGATGGCGCGTTCCACACGTCCCTGGTGGCACGCGCGCGCTCGGCCGATGGGCGAGTCGAGGCGGTGGCCGTGGCCTTGGTGTCGTCGGCGCCGCCGGCCGATCGCTTTGCCAAGCCCTTGCTGGGCACGCTCTCCGGCCGCGTTGATGTGGCGCACACGAGTATCGAGTCGCCCGATTCGACCACAGTCGCGACGGGCTCAACGGTGGTGGTGGTGCCCGACGGGCCGAATCGGTTGGCGCGCGTGCGGGCTCTCGATTTCTCGGAGGGCGAGACGCAACTCTCGTTGTTGCAGCGCGCTCGGGCACGCACCGATCTGTCGCTCGGCCTCGCGCTGATCGGCATGCTGATCGGGGCGTGGCGCCGACCGGCGCGCACCGGACAGCGAGTCGCGGCCGCGGCGGCGGCGGTGCTGGCGATCGCGGTGGCGCCGCTCACCGCGCTCTCCAACGTGTCGCCGCTGTTTGATCCGGCGAGTTACTTCGCCGCGATGGGGGGGGCGCTCACGTCGAATGTGGCCGCGCTGCTGATGACGGCCGCGCTCACCCTCGCCGTGCTCTTGCTGGTGTTGCGCACATCGTTCCAGAAGCCGTCGCGGTGGATCGCGGCGGCGGTCGTCGTCCTCGTCGCGTCGGGCGGACCGTTTCTGCTGCGAGATCTGGCGGGTGGTATCGCCGTGCCGGCGGCCGGCGCGGGCTTCGGGTTGTGGATCGCGTGGCAGCTCGCGCTCGCCCTCGCCGGCGTGTCGATTCTGCTCGCGGGTGCCGCCGCGGGGCAGGCGCTGCTTGGGCCGCGTCGCGGACTGCCGTCCAGTGCCGCGCCGCTGCTCGCACTCCTGACAGGCGGGATCGCACCGATGCTCTGGGAGGCCCCCGGCGGATGGCCCGCGTGGTACCCAGCCCTGTGGATCGCAGC
>CAIUOO010000226.1 GCA_903900795.1 uncultured Gemmatimonadota bacterium
CGTGACCAAGGACGGCGTCACGGTCGCGAAGGAAATCGAACTCGCGGATCCGATCGAGAACATGGGCGCGCAGATGGTGAAGGAAGTCGCGACCAAGACCTCCGATCTGGCTGGTGACGGCACGACGACCGCCACGGTGCTCGCCCAGGCGATCTTCCGTGAAGGCCTCAAGAACGTGACCGCCGGCTCCAACCCGATGGCGCTCAAGCGCGGCATCGAGAAGGCCGTCGCGAGCATCGTCGAAGAGCTCAAGCGCATCTCCGTGCCCACCACGGGCAAGAAGGAAATCGCGCAGGTCGGCACCATCTCGGCGAACAACGACCCCGAGATCGGCAACCTCATCGCGGAAGCGATGGAAAAGGTCGGCAAGGACGGCGTCATCACCGTCGAAGAGGCCAAGGGCCTCGAGACGACGCTGGAGACGGTGGACGGTATGCAGTTCGACCGTGGCTACCTCTCGCCGTACTTCGTCACGGATCCGGAGAAGATGGAGGCGGTCCTCGAGAACGCCATGATCCTGATTCATGACAAGAAGATCTCGGCCATGAAGGATCTCCTCCCGGTGCTCGAGAAGGTGGCCCAGCTCGGCAAGCCCCTCCTCATCATCGCGGAAGACATCGAAGGCGAAGCCCTCGCCACGCTCGTGGTGAACAAGCTCCGTGGCACGCTGCGCGTCGTCGCCGTGAAGGCGCCGGGCTTCGGCGATCGTCGCAAGGCGATGCTGCAGGACATCGCGACGCTGACCAAGGGGCAGGTCGTCTCCGACGAAGTCGGTTTCAAGCTCGAGAACGCGGTCCTCACCGACCTCGGCTCGGCCAAGCGCATCGTCATCGACAAGGACAACACGACGATCATCGACGGCGCCGGCGAGACCAAGGACATCGAAGGACGCGTCAAGGAAATCCGTGGGGCCATCGAGAAGAGCACGTCGGATTACGATCGGGAGAAGCTCCAGGAGCGTCTCGCGAAGCTCGCCGGTGGCGTGGCCGTCATCAATGTCGGCGCTGCGACCGAAGCGGAAATGAAGGAGAAGAAGGCCCGCGTTGAAGACGCGCTGCACGCCACCCGTGCCGCCGTCGAAGAGGGCATCGTCCCGGGCGGCGGCGTCGCGCTCATCCGCGCGCAGCATGTGCTCAAGGACGTGAAGGTCGCCGAGCGCGACGAGCAGATCGGTGTCGACATCGTGCGTCGCGCGATCGAAGAGCCGCTCCGCATGATCGTGCAGAACGCCGGTGGCGAAGGGTCCATCGTCGTCGAGAAGATCCGCACGGCCAAGGAGACCAGCTTCGGCTACAACGCGCTGACCGATGTGTACGAAGACCTCGTGCAGGCCGGCGTGATCGATCCGACTAAGGTGACTCGCACTGCGTTGCAGAATGCGGCGTCGATCGCCGGTCTCCTCCTCACCACGGAAGCGGTGATCGTCGAGAAGAAGGAAGCGTCGGCTCCTGCTGCTGGTGGCCATGGTGGCCCCGGCGGCGGCATGGGCGGCATGTACTAAGCCGCACAGACGCTTGCGGTGAACAAAACGGGCGCCCTCTTGGGCGCCCGTTTTGCGTGGTACGGTCCCCAAGCAGACGGGCGATTACGGCCGGCGAACCACCGGTGATGATCGGCGCTACAGAGCCAGTCCGAGTTGATCGTTCCGCGACGGCCCGCTGGTCGCACCGTTGGCGGCGACGGCGGCCAGCGGAATCCGCTGCCCCGCGGCGTGCACCGCGTCGCCCGTCCACCCAACCCGGCGGAGCGCCGCCCGCGTTTCCGCGATCGCCATCGCGGGCCGATTGTTGATTTCGCTGAGATGCGTCAGTAGCACCGCGCGCAGGCCAGGGTGGGCACACGCGCTCACTAATGCGGCCGCGTCCCCGTTCGACAGGTGTCCCAGCCCTCCGCTGATCCGTTGCTTCAACGACCACGGATACGGACCGCGGGCCAGCATCTCTTCGTCGTGGTTTGATTCCACCACCAGTAGGTCGAGCCGGGCAAACGCCGCGGTCAGCGTCTCCGGCACACGTCCGAGATCCATGGCTATGCCGACCCGCGCGCCGCTTCGCACGTCGGTGATCGCCAGCGCTCGGCAGTCACGCGCGTCGTGCGGCACCGCGGTCGTCTCAATCGTGAAGCCGCTCACGGACGTCGCGCCGGCCTCGACGAACGGTTGCCACGGGGGCGGCCGGTGCTCGCCGGTGCGGTCCAGCCCCTCGATGGTCCCCGATGACGCGTACCCTGGCCATCCCCACCGTGCGCGCGCGGCGGCTGCGCCGCTCGCGTGATCGGTGTGCTCGTGCGTGACGAGGAGGGCCGCGATCTCCTCTGGCCGACGTCCAACCAGTGCCAAGCGCCTGGTGAGTGACCGCACCCCGAACCCCGCATCCACGAGCACGGAGCCGTCGGTCCCGTCAACAAGGATCGCGTTTCCACGGCTCCCACTCCCCAGCACGGTTACCCGCAGCACGCCACCCCGCACGCCGGAGGGGCGCCGGCGGTCGTCAGCGTCGTGGCCAACGGGCGTCCCGCTCGCTGGCTCGGCAGACCTGTGCCCACCACTCGCCCGCGGTCTCGCCGAGGGGCACGGCGCGACGCGCCATCATGCGCGCGGCCGTCTGTATGAATTTGTTGCAGTCGAAGGACTCGTACGGAAACCGCCCCCCCCACGAGAACGGAGCCACCACTTTGGGGGGCATGGTGTCGAACACGTTCGCCGCCGTTCCCAGCACGCATCCCGTGGTTAATCGCAGACCGATCCCGGTCTTGACGTGATCACCGAACATCGTGCCGAGAAACTGCAGCCCCGTCTCGCGTATTCCGTCGGGCGTCCAGAGCGTCACGGTGCCGTACGTGTTTTTCAGATTGCTGGTGATCGTGCCCGCACCCAAGTTCACCCAGCGTCCGAGGATCGAATGTCCCACGAATCCGTCGTGGCCCTTGTTCGAATGTCCCACGAGAATTGACGTCGACAACTCGCCGTGCACTCGGCACAGATTCCCGATCGCGGAGCCGGCGATCCGATCGGCGGTCACCACGCTGTCACACCCGATGTAGCAGGGACCCACGATCCGCGTGAAGGCCTGCACCTGCGCGCCGCGCCGCAGCAGTACCGGTCCCGCGCTCGTGTCGAATACCGACATCGGTTCGATCGTCGCACCCGCCTCCACATACACCGGGTGCGCACCGAGAATCGTGACTGATGAACCGCTGCCCGCGTGCAGCGTGGTCATGGGCCATCGCGCGGCAAGCGCCGGAAGGTCGCGCGTCAGTAGCGGCTGGAGCGTGCCGATCAGATCCCAGATCTCGTCCAGCCACACGCCATCCATGTCGAGCGCTTCGGCTGCATCACCGGTCCCGTCGGGAAGCGCCCGGTCGTGCGTCAGCAGACGTGATCCATCGGCCAGCGCTGCCAGCACATTCTCGTCACGCGTCTCCGCGTCGAGGCGCCGCGCCGCAACCCGGCCGGCAATCGTCAACACCGTGGCCGACGGCGACACCGCAATGGCCGGGCCGTGGAGGAAGGGCAGGGCGCGCGTATTCACCAGCCACGTGCCAGCGGCGAGTGCCTGACCACCGATAAACGGCGGTGCCTCGCACTCTTCAAATCCATCCAGATGCGGCGCCGATACGAATCCACCGCACCCCATGCCCAGCACCAGTTCCCACCGCTCGCGAATCAGGACCGCGCCCGCGCGCATCTCGCCCAGCGGTCGGCTGGTGGCGAACGGCTCGAAGCCTCGGGCGACGGCGTCGTCGTAGAGCGCGATCACGACCCGCGTACCTCGGGCGGCAGCGCATCAAGCAGCGTCTTGAGATCGGCCGCCTTCGCGCGGGTCGTCACCATCACGAGCCCGTCGCGCGCCACCACCACGAGGTCGTCCACGCCGTACAGCACCACTTGGGTGCCGTCGGCATGCACTACGTTCCCTGAGGCCTGGAGCGCGAAGGTGGGACCCAGCATCGCGTTGTTCTGCGCATCTCGCGCCCGGACTCGATGCAATGCGGCCCACGTGCCCACGTCATCCCAGCCGAACTGCCCGGGCAGCACCAGCACGCGGGCACTGCGCTCCAGCACCCCCACGTCGATGGCCACCGACCGTACCTGCGCGAAGAAGGCCGCCGCATCGTCGCCGGCCGCGGCCAGTGCTGGCTGCACTTCGGGCGTGTGGGCGCGGATCTCGTCGAGCAGGTCGCCCACGCACCAGGCGAAGATCCCCGAGTTCCAGAGGAAGCCGTCAGATACCATCTGCGCCGCCCGCGCACGGTCCGGCTTCTCGACAAAGCGCACCACCCGCTGCACCCCCTTGCGCACCGCAGCACCAGGCTGGATGTACCCAAAGCCCGGATCCGGGCGCGATGGCACGATGCCAACGGTCACCAACGCGCGCTCTTCGAAGGCAATGCGGGCCGCCTCGGCGAGGGTCGCACGATAGGTCTCGACATCACCGATCGCCCAGTCGGCATGCACGCAGATCATCACGGCATCGCCACCGGCCCGCTGTGCGATCACCTGCGCGGCCCACGCCAGCGCTGCACACGTGCCCGCCGGACGTGGTTCGGCGATCACATTCTCGGGAGGCAGCTCGGGCGCGAGCGCCAGCACCGCCTCGCGCAGCGACGCGTTCGTGAGCACCAGCGTCTGAGACAACGGTGCCAGCGACCGCATCCGGTCGAGCGTGTCCTGCAACATCGGCGATTCGGTGATCAGCGGCAGCAGCTGCTTCGGGCGCTCGGGCGTCGACAGCGGCCAGAAACGAGAGCCCACACCACCGGCAAGGACCACATTCCAGCAGTTCATGGCACCGCCGGTCATGGCACCGCCGGTGCCGAGGGGCTATCCGTCGACGCCGGCTCCGCCGGGGGCGTTCCGGTATGCGCGCGGACCCGCTCCAGCAGGCGCCGCGGACTGAATGGCTTCGTCATGATTTCTGAAACGCCAAGGGATTCGACTTCGCGCAATTGCGCATCCTGTCCTGCTGCAGTCAGGACGATGCACGGCAGTGGACGCCACCGACTGTCTCCACGGATCAGCCGCAGGATGTCCGTGCCCGACATCCCCGGGAGCATGAGGTCGAGCACCACCAGCGCGACCGTGGGGGCCTTCTCCAGGTGGGAAAGCGCCTCGGCGCCGTGCTCCGCCAGTAACACAGCGAACCCGGCCTGTTCCAAGCGCGTACGAATGATGCGCCCGATGTGTGGCTCGTCGTCGACCACGAGCACGGTCACCCCGGTGGCAGGGTCGGCGGGCATCGGGACCGTCGGGTGCTCGCTCAGACGAGCGAGGCGATCTGCGCCCGAAAGCGACGAAGATCGTACAGCAGCGCCGCGAGATTGGCGTCCGGACGCAGCAGCACGAGAAGCAGGGCGTTGGGAGACACCGAGGACACGACGACGGTGCCGCCGCTGTACTCGAGGACCATGAGGCCGAAGTCGCCACGACCAGCGGAGACGCCCATCTCGGCAGCGGCGAGCGCCATCGGCGGTACGAAGGCGGCCAGTCCGTCGGGGTCTAGCGCCGCCTCGGTCGCGCCGTCGATCAGAAGTCCGTCGCGCCCTAACACGATGGCGGCATCCACACCGTCGCGACGGCGCAATGCACTGACGAGATCGCGAATGGAGGCCATGGCGGAACGCTCGTTACGTGGCGGGGTGAAGTCAAGCGATGATGCTCACGTGATTGCGGCGGCCATGCGGCGGCAATGAGACGGCAATGCGGCACCAAGCGCTTGCCCGGACACGAGTTGAGCGGTAACCTCCACATCCGTACCGCTATCGCTTCCGACCATGGGAGTCACCCTGCTCGCTCGTTCTCTCGGCGCGCCTCGAGTCGCTCGGCGCGCCATGTCGTTTCCGGCCCTGATCGTCTCGGCCGTTGCCCTCGCCGCGTGTGGCGACTCGAACAACCTGCTCAACGCAGCGTCGTCCGAGAACACCACGCGCACCTACAGCGTCTACGCGCTCACCGGCACCTCCTCGGCGCTGCCGGCGGCGTACAACTTCACAACCGAATTGCTGGCCCGTCCGCAATTGCTGTCGAACGGCGGGGTCAATTTCGACGTCGCCTTCGATCTCACCAGCGACAACAAGGTCAAGCTCCTGCCGGTCCGCTCCGTGGTGCCGCTGCCGCCGGCTGGCGTCGCGAGTGTCGGGATGCTCAAGTCGGCGAGCGCCTACAGCGCGCTGGAGCGCGCCCCCGAGCGCGGCTACACGGTCGACTCGACGCTCGTCATCGGCGTCGGGGAAACGGTGGTGTTGCAGCTCCCCGCGTCCGGGTGCATCTACGGCGAGCCGTACTACGCCAAGCTCGTCGTGGACAGCATCATCGTCGCGCAACGGCGCATCGTGGTCGGCTCGCTGGTGAACCGCAATTGCGGTTTCCGCGCGCTGACGGTTGGTATCCCGAAGAACTGATTCTCGCATGCATGACATTCGGTTGTTGCGCGACCAGCTCGAGCACCTGCGCGACGGCATGCGCCGTCGCGGCAAGCTCGCGGAACTTGGCCCCATGCTCGACCGCGCCGAGTCGCTCGAACAGGAGCGGCGCGCGGCGATCACGGAGCTCGAGGCCCAGCAGGCGCGCCGGAACAAGGTGACCGCCGAGGTCGGCCAGCGTCGCAAGGCGGGCGAAGATGCCACCGAACTCATGGCCGAAGGGCGCGCCATCGGCGAGCACATCGCCACGCTCGAACAGCGTCGCGCGGAAACCGAAGCGGCCGTCTCGGGCATGCTCTACGAGCTGCCCAACATCACCCTGCCCGATGTGCCCGAGGGCGATGAGACGTGTAACACGGTGGTGCGCACGTGGGGCACCCCACGCTCACCCGACGCCTCCATCGTGCCGCACTGGGAGAAGGGCGAATCGTTTGGCATGATCGACCTCGCCCGTGGCGCCAAGATCAGCGGCTCGGGCTTCATCGTGTATCGCGGTCGGGGCGCCCGTCTCGTGCGGGCCCTCATGAACATGATGCTCGACATTCACACCGAGGAGCACGGGTACGAGGAGACGTGGGTCCCTCTCGTCGTGAACCGCGCGTCCATGACCGGCACCGGCAACTTCCCGAAGTTCGAGGAAGACGCCTACGCCGTCACCGAAGACGAACTCTTTCTCATCCCCACGGCCGAAGTCCCGGTCACCAATCTCTATCGCGACGAGATTCTCGACGCGAGCGAGTTGCCGAAGCGTTTTTGCGCCTTCAGCGCCTGCTTCCGTCGTGAGGCGGGGGCCGCCGGCAAGGACACGCGCGGCCTGCTGCGCGTTCACGAGTTCGACAAGGTCGAGTTGGTGCGCTACGCCAATCCCGAGACGTCGCTCGATGAGCTGGAGTTGCTCACGAGCCAAGCCGAGACCATCCTGAAGCGGCTGGAACTCCCGTATCGCGTGCTGCTGCTGGCCGCCGGCGACACGGGATTTTCCAGCGCGAAGACGTACGACCTCGAAGTCTTTGCGCCGGGCGTGGGGAAGTGGCTCGAAGTGTCGAGCTGCAGCCTGTTCACCGACTTCCAGGCGCGTCGGGCAAACATTCGCTTTCGCCCCGCACCGGGTGAGAAGCCCAAACTGGTGCATACGCTGAACGGGTCGGCGCTCGCGTTCTCGCGCATCATTGCGAGCTTGCTCGAGCACCACCAGCAGCCCGATGGCTCCGTGCGGATTCCCGAGGCGCTGCAGCCGTACCTCGGGCGCGCCGAACTGCGCTAACCGTCGCCGCCGATGCGTCGTCGCCGTTGGCCCGTTGTCGTCATGGTGCTCGGCGTGCTTGGGCTGCTCACGTGGTACGTCGTGTACACGCAACACGTCGTGAGACAGCTGCGGGTCGCTGCTGCGGGACAGGGGCAGATGTACTCGCGGATCTTCCGGGCGCTGCAGGACACGAGCGCCACGCAGGATCCTACCGTCACCCTGCTGGAGCTCTCTCAGCACATTCGTGAATCGGGCTTGCCCCTCGTGCTCACCGATCCCGACGGACGCGTGTCGGCCGTGGCGAACTTGCCCTTCGATGAACCGCTCGACGGTGAGTGGACGAAAACGTTCGTGCACGAGCTCGACCGCCAGAATGCGCCCATCGTGCAGCCCGGTGTCGGTGGCGTGCACTACGGCGACAGCCCGATGGTGCGTGGCCTGCAGATCATCCCGGTGCTGCAGGCCATCGGCATCGGCCTGCTCGTCGCCTTCGGCCTCTACGCGCTGATCGAGCGTGGCCGGGCCGATCGCGAAAAGGTGTGGGCCGGGATGGCACGTGAGGCCGCGCATCAGCTCGGGACGCCGCTCTCGGCGATGGCCGGATGGCTCGAGCTGCTGCGCGACATGGTCACCACCACGACCGCGTCACGCGCCGTCGAAGCGATGGAGCAGGATCTCCAGCGGCTGGAGCGGGTGTCGCATCGATTCGAGCGGATCGGCCGTCCGCCGCGTGACGAGAAGGTCGACTGTGCGGCCCTCGTCGATCGGCTGGTGTCGTACTTTGCCGCGCGCGCCCCAACCCTCGCGCGCACGGTCCGCATTCGCAGCGAGCACCCCGATGGTCCCTTGATGACGCGCGGTGACATGGTGCTGCTGGAGTGGGTCTTGGAAGTGCTGATCAAGAACGCGATGGACGCCCTTGCGGGTCGTGATGGCGAGGTCGTGGTGTCGGCGATGCTGCTGCCGGAGGGTGGGGTGCGCATTCGCGTGCAGGACGATGGCCCGGGTATCCCCCGCAAGTTGCGCAAGCGCATTTTCGACGCCGGCTTCACCACCAAGGCTCGCGGATGGGGTATCGGATTGTCGCTGGCCCGTCGCATCGTGCAGGAGAATCACGAAGGCAAGCTGGTGCTCGCTGACACCGACCGCGGCGCGGCGTTCGACGTTATCTTGCACGGATGACGACGACGGATTGGTCCGGTTCCCTGTTTGGCGCGGTGCCCGCGGCACCGACGGCACCTGCGCTCGATCTCGACGCGCTGACGCGCGGCCTCAATCCGGGCCAGCGCGAGGCCGTGTTCCATGACGAAGGTCCGGCGCTGGTCCTCGCCGGCGCGGGCTCCGGCAAGACCCGGGTACTGACCACGCGCATCGCCCGCCTCATCGGAGATCGCGGCGTGGCGCCCCACGAGATCTTGTCGGTGACCTTCACCAACAAGGCGGCCGGCGAGATGCGGACGCGTATCGCCAAGTTCCTCGGACACGAGCCCAAGGGCATGTGGTGCGGCACGTTCCACGCGCTCGGCGCACGCATGCTGCGTGGCGTCGCGCCGATCGTGGGACGCGAGCAGAACTTCACGATCTACGACGAAGACGACGCCATCGGTGCCGTCAAGCGCGTCATGGAGCGTCGCAAACTCAGCCCCACCCAGTTCGCCCCGAAGGCCATTCTTAGTGCGATCTCGAGCGCCAAGAATGCGCTCGTCTCACCGAGTGAATACGCGCGCACCGCCCGCGACACGTTCACGACCGCCGTGGCCGGCGTGTACACCGATCTCGAACACGCGCTACAGCAGGCCAATGCCGTCACCTTCGACGACCTGCTGGTGTTGCCCGTCCGTGCGCTCGAGCAGGATGAGGCGTTGCGTGCGCACTATCAGCGCCGCTTCAAGTACGTGCTCGTCGACGAGTATCAGGACACCAAC
>CAIUOO010000227.1 GCA_903900795.1 uncultured Gemmatimonadota bacterium
CGCGCGGTCGCCTTCTTTAAACGCGTTGGCGGCCCCGAGCAGCTGCAAGTAACGCGCGCGGTCGAACCCGCCCATGGTGCGCTGCAGGTACGCGAAGAGGTCTTCGTCGTCCCGCGGCGTCGCGGCGGGGGGAGGCGTGTGTCTGGCTGAGGCGCGCACCGGTGTAAGATATCAGGGAACGGCGCCATCCGCGGGATGGGCCCGTCGTCGGCATCCGGATGCCGTGAAACGTACCGCGCAGCGCCCGATACACGGGCGGGAGGGGCAGCATGTCGATACCAACAGCGCCTGATCTGCCGATGCCGCCAGCGGCCTCGCCCGACCCCCACGCGGGATTGGCCCCGTTGATTGCCGGCACGCCGCTCGACGAGGCCCGCTACGCCGTCGTGCTGGTCCACGGGCGCGGCGGTACCGCACAAGGCATGCTGCCGATCGCGCGGGCCGCCCGCGCAACCGATGGCGCGCTCGTGGCGCTCGTGGCCGCCGACCAGAGCTGGTACCCCGAGCGCTTCCTCTCCGCGCGTGCCGCCAATGAGCCGTGGCTCGGCAGTGCGCTCGCCTCCGTCGGTTCCGCCGTCGATCGGGTCCGCGCGGCGGGCATCCCCGCTGGGCAAATCATCCTTGCCGGCTTTTCGCAGGGGGCCTGCCTGGTGCTCGAGTACGCGGCCGTCGCCGCAGCCGCACGCGTCCGGTTCGGCGGGGTGGCGGCGTTTGCGGGAGCCTTGATCGGCGATCCGGCCATACCACGACACGACCATGGCTCGCTGGCGGGGACACCGGTGGTGCTGGCGTGCGGCGACGCGGATGTCCACATCCCCGAGGAGATCGTCCGATCGTCCGCGTCAGTGTTCCGGTCGTTGCACGCCGTCGTTGATCTCCGGATCTATCCGGGCGTCGGACACGACATCGTCGCCGACCAGATTCAGGCCCTGGCCGATCTCGCCGCGACGTTGCGCGGAGCCCAGTCGGCGGCGCATCTTCCGCCGCGATGAGTCGTCGGCATACGCAACTTGGGTTCGACTTTTTCGACGCGGCTCCGGCCGCGTCCGATTCGTCGTCGCCGGTCGCCCCGGTCGCTCCCGCACTGGCGGCGGTGCCCTCGACACCGGTCACGTCGGTGATGCCGTCGGTGACCGCAACTGTGTCGCAGCTGTTCACGCAGCTGTTCTCCGCGGTGCGCACGCCGGCGTTCGTGCCGGTGTCACCGAAGCCGATGGCCGACGATACGCGACCGTCGCGCGGCCGCACGGCGGTACGGGCACGCACGGCCGTGCTCTTCTCGCGCCTCGAGGACCTCGGGCTGCGCGGCGTCGATGCGCTGGTGCTCATGCGCACGCGCACCGTGATGGTGTCGCTCATCGGTCGCACGTTGCGCATTCACGAAGGCTACGCAGAAGCGCCGGAGTCGGTGCTGCGGGCGATCGTGGCCTTCGCCACCGCCCGAAACAAGACGGAGCGCACCGCGGCCCGCGAAGCGATCCTGGCCTTCGACGTGGAGCGTGGCCCGTCGGTGCGTCGTCAGGAACCGGCGCGTCCCGGTGATGTCGCAGTGATCGCGCAACTCATGGAGGCCCATCGCGAGCTCAACGCCAAGTGGTTTGCGAGCACGCTGTCGGTGATTCCGCTGCGCTTGTCGGGGCGGATGGCCACTCGACTCGGCCACTACGATCCGGGCTCGCGCCACATGGCGCCCGAGATCGTGATGTCACGCACGCATATCACGCGGCACGGGTGGCGCGAGGCGATGCATACGCTGCTGCATGAGATGGTGCATCAGTGGCAGCATGAAACCGGTCAGCCGGTGGATCACGGGACCGCGTTCCGGCAAAAGGCGCGTGAGGTCGGCATCGCCCCGGCCGCCAAGCGCGACGTGGCTCCCCTCGAGCGGCGGCGCGCCGGCAAGGTCGGGTAACCGGGATGCCCTGCCTGGGAATCCCGGTGGCATGCGCGGTCCCCCCGCCAGTCGCCATGCATTAGATTGCAGATGTGACCATACGCTTCCTTCGCTGACACGCTCCCGTCATGGCTCCTGATCTGCATTTCGCCAGCGCAATCCCGGCGCTGCCTTCCGTCGAACTCAAGGCGCACGCCGCCGATCTGTTCAACATCGACGCCGCGCTCACCGAAGAAGAACGCGCGATCCGCGATACGATTCGGAAATTCGTCGACGACCGCGTGCTCCCGATCATCGGCGAGTGCTACGTGCAAGGCCGCTTCCCCGACGAGCTCGTGGCGGAGATGGCGGAACTCGGCGTCCTTGGTGCGAACCTCCCCGAGGAGTACGGCTGCGCCGGTCTCTCGAGCGTGGCCTACGGACTGATCATGCAGGAGCTGGAGCGCGGCGACTCGGGCATCCGCTCGTTCGCCTCGGTGCAGGGCGCACTGGTCATGTATCCGATCTTCGCGTTCGGCTCCGAAGCGCAGAAGCACCACTACCTTCCCAAGCTGGCGAAGGCCGAGATGATCGGCTGCTTCGGGCTCACCGAAGCCGACTACGGGTCGAACCCGAGTGGGATGATTACCCGCGCCAAGCAGCAGCCCGACGGCAGCTGGATCATCAATGGCGGCAAGATGTGGATCACCAACGGATCCAAGGCGCACGTCGCCATCATCTGGGCCAAGACGGGTGAGAGCACCGAAGACAGCAGCATTCGCGGCTTTGTCGTCGACACCTCGCTGCCGGGCTTCCACGCCAAGGATCAGCACGGCAAGCTTTCGCTTCGTGCCAGCCACACGTCGGAGCTGGTACTGACCGACGTGCACGTGCCGGCCGATGCGATTCTCCCCGAGTCGAAGGGGCTCAAGAGTCCGCTGATGTGTCTCACGCAGGCGCGCTACGGCATCTCGTGGGGCGTGCTCGGCGCCGCCATGGCCTGCTTCGAAGAAGCCGTGTCGTACGCCAAGACGCGCGTCATGTTCGACAAGCCGATCGGCGGCTTCCAGATCCAGCAGGTGCGGCTGGCCGACATGCTCACCGAACTCACCAAGGCACAGCTGGTGTCGCTGCATCTGGGACGCCTGAAGGACGCCGGCAACTTCACGCCCACGCAGGTGTCGCTGGCCAAGCGGAACAACGTGAGCATCGCGACGGATATCGCGCGGGAAGCGCGGCGCCTGCTCGGCGGCAACGGGATCCTCGCCGAGTACAGCGCGATGCGGCACATGGCGAACCTGGAGAGCGTCTACACCTATGAGGGCACGCACGACGTGCATTCGCTGATCCTTGGCCAGGCCATCACGGGACTGAACGCGTTCAAGTAGGGGTGAGCGGGGCGCATCAAACGTGACGCTCCCGTCGCATTGCCGGCGGGGGTACCCGCGCCTAGCTTCCCCGGTGAGCTCATCCTCACCTCTCAGCTTTTTAAATCAGCCTCTTTTACGGAGCGTCCGCGGTGAAGATCGCCGTGTGCATCAAGCGCGTCCCGGTCATGGAAGTGAAGTTCGCCATTACCGCTGACGGCTCCCGCGTCGATGACGCGGGCCTCAAGTACGACGTCAACGACTTCGATCTGTGGGCGATCGAAGCCGCGCTGCAGCTGAAGGAGAAGAACGGCAATGTGGGTGAAGTGGCCGTGATCTCCCTCGGACCTGATGCGGCGCAGGAGCAAATCCGCAAGGCGCTCGCGATGGGTGCCGATCGTGGTGTGCTGCTGCAGGCCGACCACATTCCGGCCGACGGTCTCGCGATCGCGCGTGCCCTGGCCGCCGAGATCAAGGAGGGCGGCTATGACCTCGTCCTGTTCGGTCGCATCGCCATCGATTCGATGAATCAGATGACGGGCCCGATGGTTGCCGAGCTCCTCGATCTGCCGTGCGTGACGAATGTCTTCAAACTCGACATCACCGGTACGACCGGGCGCGCCGAACGCGCGCTCGAAGGCGCCACAGAGGTCATGGAGTTCCCGCTTCCCGCGGTCCTCACGATCGACGACGGTCTGAACAAGGAACGGCTGCCGTCGCTCAAGGGGATCATGGCCGCCAAGAAGAAGCCGCTCGACGTGAAGCCGGCGCAGCTTGGCGACGCGAAGGTGACGGTGCACAAGATGGCGCTGCCCCCCGAACGGGCTGCCGGACGTATCCTCGGCGACAGTTCCGCTGCGGTCCCCGAGCTCGTGCGACTCCTCCAGACCGAAGCGAAGGTGCTCTGAGATGGCCAACGTTCTCGTATTCGCAGAAGTACGCGGCGGCGACCTGCGCAAGGTGGCGCTGGAGGCTGTAACGGCCGGTCGCAAGCTTGCTGATCTTTCCGGCGGTGGGAGCGTGCACGCGCTGCTCGCCGGTGACGCCGGGATCGGCGCCAAGGCCTCGTCGCTCGCGCAGTATGGCGCCGATTCGGTGCTGGTGCTCGAGCACGCGGGCTTCGCGCAGTACAATCCGGAGGCCCTCGCGGCCACCGTCGCCCAGCAGCTCGGGGGCGGGACCTACGGATATGCGCTGTTCAGCGCGACGGCGCAGGGACGTGATCTGTCGCCACGGGTGGCGGCCAAGTTGGGTGTCGGTCTCGCGGCCGATCTCACAGGCTTCACCGTAGAAGGCGGGTCGGTGCTGGGTCAGCACTTCAACATGAACGGCAAGGTGGTGGCCACGTTGGCGCTCGCCGGCACGCCGGCGATTCTGTCCGTGCGCCCGGCGGCGTTCCAGCCGGCCGAGGCGCCGCGTGCGCTGGCCACCGAGTCGATCACGTCGGCCGCCGATCCGTCGGCGTCGCGGGTCAAGGTGGTCGAACTCAAGGTGGGTAACACCGGCAAGCTCGATCTCAACGACGCGCCCGTCATCGTGGCTGGTGGTCGCGGCCTCAAGGCGCCCGAGAACTTCAAGCTGTGCGAAGAGCTCGCCGATGCCTTCGGCAACGCGGCAGTCGGTGCGACGCGCGCGGTTACCGATGAAGGCTGGCGTCCGCACTCGGATCAGATCGGGCAGACGGGACGCAACGTGAGCCCGAACCTGTATATCGCCGTTGGGATCTCGGGTGCCATCCAGCACTTGGCCGGCATGCGCACCTCCAAGACGATTGTGGCGATCAACAAGGACAAGGACGCCCCGATCTTCAAGATCGCGGATTACGGCATCGTCGGTGATGTGTTCGAAGTCATGCCGGCGCTCATCGCGGCGGTGAAGGCCGCCAAGGCGCAAGGCTGATCGGAAACATGGGGGTCTCGAATCTCATCTTCGCCGGCATTCTCGCCGTCGCACTCGGGTTCTTCGCCCGCAGCGCGCGGCGGCTGAACCGGTGGCTGAACATCGGTCACGATGAAGTTCGCACTGACCACCCCGATCAGCGCACCAAGAATTTCCTGCTGATCGGTCTCGGGCAGAGCAAGATTCTGCGCGATCCGGTCGGCGGCATGATGCACGCGCTCGTGTTCTGGGGCTTCTGCGTCCTTGGTCTCGGCACGCTCGAGATCATGATTCAGGGGCTCTACACGCCCTTCACATGGGACGTGATTCTCCCCCGGTTCCTGTACCTGCCGTACGTGGTCTCGCAGGAACTCTTCGCGGTGTTCGTGCTGATCCCCGTCGCGTACCTGTTGTACCGGCGTCTGGTGATCAAGCCGAAGCGCTTCGACGAGGTGAGCGGCGCCGACGCGGTGTTTATCCTGAGCATGATCGCCACGCTCATGCTCACGCTGCTGCTGCTGTTCGTGATGGAGCTGCGCACGGGCGCGTCCCCCGACGGTCGCATCATCTCCGGATTGCTGCTGCCGTTGTTCAGCGGCGTGTCGCCGGAGACGGCGCACATCGTGGCGCGGGTGTCGTGGTGGATGCACGCGGTGCTGATCCTGTACTTCCTGAATCACCTGCCGGGCTCCAAACACCTGCACGTGCTCACGTCGCTGATCAACGTGTGGTTCTCCAACACGAGTGGTCCCGGCCGCATTGGCGCCATGCGCCCGATGGACCTCGAAGCGGAAAACGCCGAGCAGTTCGGCGCCGCCGATGTGGAGCATCTGAGCTGGAAGAATCTGCTCGACGGCTATTCGTGCACCGAGTGCGGACGCTGCACGTCCGTGTGCCCGGCCAACAGTACGGGCAAGCTGCTGTCGCCGCGCATGATCGTGGTGAAAACGCGGGCGCGCCTCACCGAGAAGGCCACGACGCTCGACGCGATCGCGGCCAGCGGCGGCACCGCCACCGAAGAGCAGACGGCAGTCCTCGCCAAGAATCTGCTCGACGACTGGATCACCGAAGAAGAACTGTGGGCGTGTACCAGCTGCCGCGCCTGCGTGCAGGAGTGCCCGGTCAGCATCGACCAGCTCGATATCATCAACGAGCTGCGTCGCGACCTGGTGCTCATGGAGTCGCGCTTCCCTGAAGAGCTGGCACCGGCGCTCACGAGTCTCGAGCGCAACGGCAG
>CAIUOO010000228.1 GCA_903900795.1 uncultured Gemmatimonadota bacterium
ACTGGTGAGGAGGAGATGCACATCGCTGTCGAAGCGATCGCGCACCCAGTTCACGAAGCCAAGTTCCTGCACGAAGAAGTCGCGATCGCATCCGCGAACGCCGCCCTGACAGTCCAGGTAGACGCGGAGCGCGGATTTGAGGATGGTGTCGGGTGCGGCGGTCGTGGCAGCGGACGCGGGCGGGCCACCGGGGCGGCCGCTCGGGCGGCCGGCGCTGGCTTGTGCGAGCAGTGCAGTGGGAGCGGCCAAGGCGGCGATCACGACGAGCGAACGAAAGGCAAAGCGCATGCGATATGGGGGCCAGTGGAGATGAGACCGAACAACGGGGGGACATCGACTGTCGATGTCCCCCCGTTGTTCGGTTGATCTCACGAGAAATTAGACTGATCGGTCCGAATTGTCATTCTGGAAAAAGGAAAAATCTCGTCGGTCGCCGATTCAGGGTTGAATGGAGCCGGGCCCGTCGCCCGCGCCGCTGGCAGAGGCAGCAGTGACGGTGCTGAAGGCAACGGACAGGATCGCGAGCACGGCAGCCCCAAAGGTGAGGCTCCGCTTCCGGGAAAACGTGCGTGCGCTGATGTCTTGCACCAACGGCCGGGCGATCGCGACGGTGACGCCGGTGGAGGTAAACCGTTCGCGCGAGGTGGTGGTGGTCTGCGCAACCGTCATGACCACTGAATCAGCCGTGGCGCGAAGAATGATGCCGTCGATTTCACGGACATTCGGCCCTAGCGGCCCTGCCATGGCCGCGGTGCCGGCGTCGGTCAGGACGATCCGGCCGTCTCCGGTGATTGGCCCGGCTCGGCCGGCCACAGGGACGTAGATGTAGCACCCCATCAACGACCACGCCGTGAGCGCCAGGACAGGGGCGGCAGTGAAACGACCGGCCACGGAGCTCCGTGGCCGGTCGTTCTGTCCTGCAAGGTGCGTAGAGCGAGTTACTGGCATGCCGCCGGACGATCCTGTGCCGGCTGCGGGGCCAACGGGTTCTGCTGCCGTTCGTTGTACGAAATCGGGAAGAAGCACGGCTTGAGGCCACGGGTGGCGACCCAGCGATCGGCGCGCTCCTGGAAGCGGTAGTGATCGTGGAGGCGACGCCCCTGCAGGAATAGCGAGACCGCGCGGGAGTGCGACAGCATCGCCCGCGCGGACGGCGAACCTGCCCACGCCGGGAGACCGTCGACGGCACGCAGCGCGTTGATGCGCGTGGTGAATTCGGCGGTGTTTCCGGCGGCGAGCCCGGCTTCGGCAAGGATGAGGAGCATTTCCTTGGCCGAGGTGGCGGTCCAGCCCACGTTGGTGGTGGAGGACAAGCGGCAGCACTCGTCGATGTTCTTGACCGTGGCCGGATCGGCCTGACCGGTGACCGGATCGACCAGCTTGATGCCGGCGACGCCGTCGAGCGGGCGCGTGCCGGCGGTGGTGACGTTCACGTAGCGGGAGCCGGCGCGGATTTCGAGACGGGAATTCATCTCGCCACCGGTGGAGAACCAGCCGCCGTTGTTTTGCGCGACCACGTCGAAGCGATAGCGGAAGCTGTTGGCTCCCATCGCGGCGAGCGCGGCGACGGCATCGGCGTTGGCGCCCGCATCGTTAATGAGCGGGTTGGCCGGGAACGCCCGCGGCGCGCGCAACGAGCCCCAGACGGCCCGCGACCACTTGGCCCGCGCGCGCATGCCCAAAATGCGGGCCTGGAGCGGCGAGTTGTTGAGCGCCTGGGCGATGGTGAGCCCCTTACCGAGGTACGTCGTGGCCGAGTCGAACATGACACGCATGTTCGCCTCGCCGATCGGTGCGCCGTTCGCGGTGCGATCGGACGTGATGACGAAATCCTC
>CAIUOO010000229.1 GCA_903900795.1 uncultured Gemmatimonadota bacterium
GTGGCGCTGTCGAAGTGCGACGGCTCGATGCGCGACACGTAGCTGCCGGCCGGTACGCCGGTGAAGTTCTTCGTCACTTCTTCCCACTGCGCACCATCGTTGCGCGTGAGCCAGATGCGACCGTCGTCCGTGCCGGCATACAGCAGCCCCGGACGGATCGACGATTCGTTCAGCGACACCACCGTACCAAACGTTTCGGCGCCGGTCACGTCGGGCGTGATGCCGCCGGTGGTCTTGAGCGCCACGAACAGCTTGGCCGAATCCGCGTAAGAGAGTTCACCGGAGATGGGGAACATGTCGTCGCCGTACTTCACGCTCTTGAGCACGCGGTTGGCGCCGAAGTACAGCGTGGCGGGATTGTGCTTCGAGATGATGTACGGCGTGTTCCAGTTCCAGCGCAGTGCGTAGGCCACCGAGTCGGCACGCTGACGGGCGCGATAGGCCGCCATCTGCTTCTTCTGTGCCGCCGTTGCGGGCTTGGTGGTATCGGGCCACACGGCGTAGATGGAGTCATTCCACTGCAGGTAGCCACCGTCGCGCCACGTGGGCTTGCGGAGGCCCGTGCGCTCACCGGTCGCGAAGTTGAGGCGACCCATGCTGCCGCCCTGCGATTCGCTGTACATGATGTCGGTGTTCGTCTGATCCTGCTGCGTCACGAAGCCGTCGCCGCCGCCCACGTTGTGCCACATGGCGTTGGTGACGGGACCCTGCTTGCGACGGCTCGGGCCGCACCACGATCCGTTGTCCTGTAGGCCGCCGCACACGCGGTACGGCACGCCCATGTCAGCCGAGATGTTGTAGAACTGGCCGAGGGCGATGGAGTTGGGGAACAGCCAGTTGCCACCGCGATCGTTCGACACACCGATACCACCGTCGTTGCCGGTGATGATGCGCTGCGGATCGTTGGGGTCGATCCACATGGCGTGATGGTCCACGTGAATGCCTTCCGTCGTGCTGCCGGCCGTCTTACCGCCGTCGCTCGAGTACTTCACCGGCGTGGACGACCAGTACACGCGATTGGGATCCTTCGGATCGACGCGCACCTGCGAGTAGTAGAACGGACGCGTGTTCTCGGGGCTCATATACGCCCACGTCTTGCCGGCGTCTTCCGAGCGATAGAGGCCACTGGGGCGCTTCTGCGGCGCGACCTTGGCGTCCTTCTTGAGATTGGGCGCCGTGTCGGCTTCGACCATGGTGTACATCACGTCGGGGTTCGAGCGCGCGATGGCGATCTCGATGCGTCCCTTGGTGGTGGCCGGGAATCCGCCGCCCTTCACTTCGGCGAACGTCTCGCCGCCGTCGGTGCTCTTCCAGAGCGCCGAGCCGGTGCCGCCCGACTTCAGGAAGTACGGCCCGCGCACGCGCTCGTAGCTCGAGGCCCACACGGTGTTCGCGTTGCGCGGATCGAGCTGCACATCCACGAAGCCCGTCTTCTCGTCAATGAACTTGACCAGACGCCAGTTCTTGCCGCCGTCGGTGGTCTTGTAGAGCCCGCGTTCCTTGTTCGGTCCCCACGGATGACCGAGGGCCGCCACCCACACGGTGTTGGGATCGGTGGGGTGCACCTGAATGCGCCCGATCGAGCGCGTGTCGGCGAGGCCGAGGAAGGTCCACGACTTGCCGCCGTCGGCCGACTTGTAGATGCCGCCACCGGGGGAGATGGAATTCCGCGAGTTCGCTTCGCCCGTGCCCCAGTAGATCACGTTGGTGTCCGACGGGGCGATCGCGAGATCACCACCCGACGACACGCGGGCCGTGTCCATGACGGCCTTGAACGTGGTGCCGTTATTGGTGGTCTTCCACAAGCCGCCGCCGGCGGTGGACACGTAGAACGTCTTCGAGGGCGACGCGATGCCTTCGATATCGACGATCCGTCCCATCATGTTGGCGGGACCGATGTTGCGCCA
>CAIUOO010000230.1 GCA_903900795.1 uncultured Gemmatimonadota bacterium
AGCATCGCCCCTCTGCGGGCGGTGGTCCAAGGTCACCACGATGCCATCCGAGCCGCACGTCGCCGATCTCTCCCCGTCTCTCCGTGCTGGCGTGGACTTTCTCGCGCGGAGCCAACTCCCCTCGGGGCAGTTTCCCATCCAGCGGACCCGGCGCAACCTCCCTGGCTGGCCCGTGGAGGAGGATCACTCGCCGTTCGCCACGGCCTACATTCTCGATGCCTTGGCGTCGGTCCCTCACCCCGCCGTGGCGGCGCTGACGGCACGGGGCGCTGACTATTTCCTGCGGGAGATGGACGGCCACGGCCTGTGGCGCTACTGGAACAAGGGATCGGTGCAGAGCGGCCGGAAGGCGCATCCGTTCATCCCCGCCGATCTCGACGATATGGCCTGCATCTCGGCGGTCCTGCGCCGAGCGGGGATTGCGTTCCCCGACAACCGCCCCCTCATGCTCCACAACCGTGATCGCCGGGGGCGCTTTTACACCTACCAGATGCTTCGCGCCGTCCCCACGCTCGACCCCGTCTACTGGTGGGCGATGCTCCGCGACCTGACTTGGCAGCGCGCGATCGTCTACTGGAGGTCGCAGCCGACCACCTACCACGATGTGAGCGGCGTCGTGAACGCCAATGTGATCTGGTATCTGGGCGATCGTCCCGAGACGCAACGCGCCATCGATTGGCTGATCGGCATCGTGGAGTCCGGCGGGGAATCCAACTGCGACACCTATTACCACGATCCCTTTCCGCTCTGGCACGCGATTGCCCGCGGCTATGCCGCCGGCGTGACCCGCTTCGCCGCGGTCCGCGACGTGATCCGCTCCCGGATCGAGGCCTACCTTCTCCCCGACGGTTCGATCGCCGCGCCCGAGATGCACGTCGGCATGGCGATGACGGCGCTGTTGCACTTTGGCGTCGAGGCGTCCCCATTCGTCGCTGCCGGGCGGGCGTGGCTCGAGGCGCGGCAGGGCACCGACGGCGGATGGGAAGCGTTTCCGCTATTCTTCGGGGCCCGCCTCGGGCAGAACAGCTGGGGCTCACGCGCCCTGACCACGGGTTTCTGTCTGGAGGCACTCCATCGCGAGGCGGTTCGCGCACGACGTTCGCACGAGGCCGGCCCGTGCGCCTGAAGACATTCCTCCGTGCCCACCGCTGGTGGGACACGCAACTCCCCGTGATGCTGGCGCCGGTGTACTACATCTTGGCGGCGTCGGAGCCGGCCCCGCCGCTGATGACGGCGCTCGGCGCGCTGGCCCTGTTCCTCATCGCCTCGGTCGGGATCGCCGGGTTCGGTCACCTGGTCAACGATCTGTTCGACGTCGAACAGGATGTGGCGAGCGGCGCGTCGAACCTCGTCGCCGGTCGCTCACCGCTCCGTCTGGCCGGCACCTTCATCCTCGTGCTCCTGATGGCCTGGGTGCCGTGGCGGTGGTTGCCGACGCCCCCCGCGGTTTGGGCCCTGCTCGGCCTCGAGTTCGCCCTCTTCGTGCTCTACAGCGTGCCGGGGGTGCGGCTCAAGGAACGCGGCCTCCTCGGGCCCATCGCCGACGCCCTCTACTCCTGGACGATCTCGACGGCCGTGGCGCTGCTCGTCTTCGCCCGGCTCGGCGCCGCCGCGGTGCCGGCCTGGGCG
>CAIUOO010000231.1 GCA_903900795.1 uncultured Gemmatimonadota bacterium
CCACGTGGCTGGCCACCGGATGCCGGTAGCGATATGCTACGCGTGTCATGACCACAAACTACGATCCGATCGCGGAACACTACCAGCGCGCCAAGCAGCAGCCGTGGCGTGGGTACGTTGAGGCATTCACCCTCCTCGGCCTGATCGGCGACCCCACCGGCCTGCGGGTGCTGGACCTTGCGTGCGGCGAGGGATTTTACACGCGCCTGTTGCGCCAGCGCGGGGCCGCTCGCGTGCTCGGCGTCGATCTGTCCGCCAAGATGATCGAGCTGGCGCGTGAACAAGAAGACGCGCACGGCCTTGGCGTGGAGTACCTCGTCGGTGATGCACGCGCCGTCCCGCTGGAGGCGGAGTGTGACCTCGTGGTGGCGGCGTATCTGCTCAACTACGCGCGCGATGGCGCCGAGCTGCAGGAGATGTACGAGGCCATCGCGCGGTACCTCACGCCTGGTGGCCGCTTCGTCACGGTGAATACCAACCCGGCGCTCGATTTCTCCGCGGCCCCCTCGTACCGGCGCTACGGGTTCGAGACGACGCTGTCCGGTCCACCGCGAAACGGGGCGCCGCTCACGTGGACCTTCCACCTCCCCGACGCCTCCGTATCGGTCGAGAATTACTGTTTGGATACCGACGCGCACGAAACGGCGATGCGGGCCGCCGGACTGCGCGATATCCGCTGGCACGGGCTGCGCGTCTCGCCCGAAGGCCGATCAGCCATGCCACCCGATGCGTGGGATGTCTTGCTGGCGTATCCGCCGGTCACGTTGCTGGAGTGTCGCCGGTAAACGACGCCGCGTGTTCGAACGCCGTCACCTACATCACCGGGTCGTCGTCACGCCGTACTGGCGCTTGAGCTGCATGATGCGACGGTACGACTGGTCGATACGCGCTTCGCTGATGCGACCCGTGCTCACCAGCATCTTGATGGTCGTGAAGGCACGCTCGGCGATGTCCGGCACGTACACGCTCGCGTTGTTGGGGAAGGTGAGGATGTCGATACCGGCGTTGATCCCCAGCTCGATGGCTTGCTCGAGGCCGTAGAAGCTCGCCACGGCCTTCATCTGCATGTCGTCGGAAAAGATCACACCCGTGAAGCCGAGCTCCTCGCGCAGCATGCCGGTGAGTACGCGCTTGGACAGCGTGCCGGGATGCGCCTTGTCGAAGTTCGCGTTGAAGATGTGCGCGGTCATGATCGCATCCAGCTCACCGGCCTCGATGGCGCGGCGGTACGGAATGAGCTCCGACGCCGCCCACGTGGTGGTGACATCGGCCATCCCGACGTGCGAATCGTTCCAGGCGCTGCCATGTCCCGGAAAGTGCTTGAAGGTGGTAATGATGCCCTGCGCGCGGTGTGCGGCCGTGACGATGCGCGCGTGCGTGGTCACCACGTTGGGATCGGCGCTGTAGCTGCGTTCGAGCTTCCCGATCACGGGGTTGTCGGGATTCGAATTGACATCCGCCACCGGCGCGAAGTTCACGTTGATGCCCAGCGCCTTGAGGGTGCGGGCCGTGCGATCGGCATAAAAGCGCGTGGAGTCGGGGCTGTTGAGCGCGCCCAGATACTGGGCCGACACCGAGGCCGGAAAGCCGTAGGTAGTCTTGAGGCGGTTCACGCGTCCGCCTTCCTGGTCGATGGCCACCATCAGCGGCACGCGGGCGAACGATTGCAGCGAATCCACCAGCGCCGCGAGCTGCGCTGGCGACGCGATGTTGCGCTCGGCCTTCTGGCGCTCCACGTCGACGTCGAAGAAAATTACGCTGCCGAGGTGGAAGCGACGGATGTCGCGCGCGATGCTGCTGTCGGACGTCGCCACCGTGCCGCGGAAGCCGATCATCAGCATCTGGCCGATCTTCTCGTCGAGCGTGGGGCGCGCCGGGGCTTGCGCACCGACCGCCGTGGCGCCGAGCAGGAGGAGTGAGAGGAGCAGCAGCCGCATGGTGTGGTGGCTTGGCGTGGCGGGGCGGGGCGGGGAGTTCCGGCGGGTGGTGCCACGAAAGATACCACTCGCACCGCATCCATCCGTCGCGCGCGACTTTCAGGAAATCCTCACCCTCCAGCAGAGCATCGGCCTGACCGGGATGCGCGCCCAAGGCCCGCTGGCGGAGGATGAGTACTTCGCGCATCGGCTGATGTCGTGTTGGAACGACATTGGTGGCTGCTATCAGGAGCTGCGCAACTTCGACGAAGCGGTGGCGCTCTACCGCGCGATGCTGGTGGTCGCCGCCCGCACGGACAGCTACTACTGGACCGTGTACGCGCTGCAGGGGATCCGGTTCCTCCGGATCTTTCGTGACGTGGAGATGCGGGTGACCCGCGAAGAAAACAGCCGCCGTGTCCGCACGGCGCGGGAGTACGCCGAATCCGAGCAGCTCACGGTGGCGTATGCACTCATCCGGCAGGACGCCGCGGTCACGGTGCTGTTCACCGACTTCATGGGATGTACCCAGATTGCGGTGGCGATGACCGCGACCGATCGACATGTACGTCGTGGAGCGCATGACCTGCGACGTTACCTGATTCCGGGCCGCGGGATCACGCCGTCGCGAGTTCCCCAACAGCGTGCCGCGCACCAGCCGGTGCGTTCTGACGATCCAGCGCCAGCACGTAGCGGTTGGCGAGCCAGATCACCCGTTCGAACACGCTGGTGGCCGGCAGGAGCCGCGTCTGGCTCTCGGGGCCGAGTCCACCTTCCGCCCCGATGAAGCCGGCGCGCACCCCTTCCATCACCGAGGCCCGGTCCGACGTGAGCGCCAGGGCGATCGTGTAATCGTGATCCCCGTCCTGCACCGCATCGGACAGCACCAGCAGGACCGTACAGAGCCCCTCCACGAGACTCGCTTGGAGCGCACGGGCCGCCGGTTCGGGAAATTCATCCTCGAGCCAGTCCACGAAGTCATGACCGCCGTCCATCATGTGCACGAGCAGTTCATTGCGAGCCCGCACATTCATCACGCGCTCCAGCGCACCGTGGCTCTCCGTGCGGCTCATCAGCCGGTCGATAAACCCGGCACATTCGCCCACCACATTCGTGCAGGCCTCCAGCAGC
>CAIUOO010000232.1 GCA_903900795.1 uncultured Gemmatimonadota bacterium
ACCCGGCGATCGAGCTCGAGGATCCCTTTGCGGCCCCCTCCGCGAAGCGCGACAGACCGGAGCGGGCGATCAAACGCGCGCCCGACCACTCAGACGCGATAGAACCCTCGGCGGAAACGCGGCCGCCCGATGTTCAGGCGTCCGGCAGCGAACCGCCATCGATCGAGCGTGACGTCACGCGCAGCAAAGTGCCGCTAACCGCGCAGGATAGCGACACCAACGACTCTGAAGACGAAGGCGACACCAACACGGGGAACGCGGAAGACAGCACCGACGGCACCGCGCCGCGAAAGAAGCGGCGCCGCAACCGCCGGTCACGCCGCGGACGTGCCAAGAAGGACGGCACGGCCGACCACGCCGCTGACGGCAGTACCGCCCCCGACTCCATCGGTGACTCTACCGATGGCGACGCCGATGGCAACGTCGAGCACGACGCCGAGCGCAGCGACGAAACCGGCGAGGCGCCAGCCGACGGCGACGAGTCGGATCTCGACAGCGCCGCACGGGCGAGACGGCGCGGACGCCGCGGCCGTCGAGGCGGCGCGCGCCGCTCGCGCGGCCGTCGGGACAAGGACGGCGCTGAGGACGGCGGGGAGGGCGGCGGGGAGGGCGGCGGGGAAGGCTGAGCTCTGCGGGGCGACTAGCTCAGAGAACAGACGGCCAGGCGGAGGCATCAGACTGGGTATAGCGGTCAGACTTCAGCAACGGCAGTCCACAGTGACGAGCGCGATATGAGCCCGCCGCCCACCACCATCAAACCCCTCGACACTGAGGACTATCGTTGCTCAGCTCTGAACACTATAAAAAGTCTGACGCCTGAATTCCGACCACTCAGTACTGAGCAGTTAGCAGTTAGCAGTTAGCAGTTCGCAGTTCCCAGTTAGCAGTCCCCAGTTCCCAGGCCCCAGTTCCCAGTCCCCAGTTCGCGCCTATCCCCGAATCGCCTTCTCGATCCGTGCTGCCGTGCGCGGGCTCACTACCCGGAGCACGAAGTACAGCACCGCGCCGATCAGCACTACCCGGATCGCGAAGCCGACCAGCATAAACAACAGCCCGACCAGCGGCCCCAGCAGTCCGAAGACCACCTTCAGGGCGACCAGGCCAAGCATGGCAATCAGGCCGACGGTAAACAGGGTACGGAGCATGGTCTGCCTCAGGTCAAAGGGTTCTTGCGACGTACGGTCGCGACGCCGCAAAGTTTCCGCACTCGACAATTCCAGCTATTTCTCTGTTGATGGTTACGGTACTGTTTCCCGATCGGGTGCAGCGGGCTACCTTCCCTGACCACGCCCCGGACCACCCGGGGCCCTTCCCAGCAGAACATGGCCGAGCAGTTGGTTCAGATCATGGGACGTCACCGACGCGATGCGCTCCCCGAGCGCAAACCGTCGTGGCTCAAAGTGAAGGCCCCGGGGGGCGCGAATTACGTGCGCCTCAAGCAGATGATGCAGGAGCTCGATCTGCATACCGTCTGTCAGGAGGCCCACTGCCCCAACATCGGCGAATGCTGGGAGCACGGCACCGCCACCTTCATGATCCTCGGCGATGTCTGCACGAGAAACTGCGCCTACTGCGCCGTCTCGCATGGTCGGCCGCCCAAGTATGACATCGAGGAGCCGTCGCGCGTTGGGCAGGCGATCGCCGAACTCAATTTGCGGCACGCCGTCATCACGTCGGTCGACCGCGACGATCTCCCCGATTTCGGCGCGTACATCTTCGCCGAAACCATCCGGCAGATTCATCAGCGCCTGCCGGGCTGCTCCATCGAAGTGCTCGTGCCCGACTTTCAGGGCAACGAAGACTCCATCCGCACGGTCCTCGACGCGCGCCCCGACATCTACAACCACAATACGGAAACGGTGCCGCGCCTGTTCAAGAAGGCGCGCCCCGGCGGACGCTACGAGCGTGTGCTCGAGATCTTCCGCATTGCGAAGCGTGTCGCTCCCGATATCCCCACCAAGACCGGCATCATTCTCGGCCTTGGCGAAACGAACGAAGAAGTCGTCGACGTCATGAAAGAGCTCCGCTCCGTTCACGTCGACATCCTGACCCTCGGCCAGTACCTCCGCCCCTCCGACGGCCATATCGAACTCGATCGCTATGTCACGCCCGAGGAGTTCCGCGAACTGTATCTCGTGGGCATGCAACTCGGCTTCAAGCACGTCGAAAGCGGCCCGCTCGTGCGGTCCAGTTACCACGCGTGGGAGCAGGTGCAAGCCGCCGGCGTCTGACCGGCTGAGCACTTCTCGACGCTGTACTCAACACCCGTCACCTCTCCATGTCGACTGCTAAACCCCGCAAGAAGGGCGAGCCCGTGCGCGCCGATGCCAAGGCTGAGGCCAAAGCATCGGGAAGCACGTCGGCCGCCACGAACCGCGAGCTGCTCTACTCGATGCTGCTGCAGCGTCGATTCGAGGAGCGTGTCGCCGAGATGTATGCCATCGGTCGGATCGGCGGCTTCTGTCATCTGTATATCGGACAGGAAGCCATCTCCACCGGTGTGATCTCGCTCCTTCGCGCCGACGATTACATCATCACGACCTATCGTGATCACGGACAGGCGCTGGCCCGCGGCATGACACCACGCGCCGCCATGGCAGAATTGTTCGGACGGCAGGACGGCTGCGCGAAGGGCAAGGGCGGCTCCATGCACATGTTCGACAAGCAGCTCGGCTTCCTTGGCGGACACGGCATCGTCGGTGGGCATATCCCGATCGCCGCCGGCGTGGGATTCGCGATCAAGTATCGCGGGGGTGATCAGGTCATCGTGTGCTTCATGGGTGAGGCGGCCGTCAACAACGGCGCCTTCCACGAAGCCCTCAACATGGCGGCGCTCTGGAAGCTGCCGTGCCTGTTCATCATCGAGAACAACCGCTACGGCATGGGCACTGCGCTCGAGCGCGCCTCGGCCATTCACGACATCTACAAGCGCGGCGCGTCGTACGATATGCCGCGCGACGTGGTCGACGGGCAGGATGTGCACGCCGTGCGCAAGGCCACCGAAGACGCCATCGATCGCGCGCGTAAAGACGGCACGCCCACGCTGCTCGAAATCCGCACCTATCGCTTCATGGGCCACTCCATGTCCGATGCGGTGAGCGGCACCTACCGCACCAAGGAAGAGCTGGAGCAGTACCTCAAGCGCGACCCCATCGCCCTGCATCGTCAGCGCATGGAAGAAGACGGCGAGATCACGCCCGCCGAGGTGGCCGCGATGGACGACGAGATCAAGAAGATCGTGCAGGACAGCATCGACTTTGCTGAGCAGAGCCCGGAGTTGCCGCTCGAGGCGCTCATGGAAGACATCCTCGTCGAAACCACGAGCTGAGAGCCCAACGACTATGGCCGTGATTACCTACCGCGATGCGCTCAACATGGCGCTCCGCGAAGAAATGCACCGTGACGACCGCGTCTTCCTCATGGGTGAGGAAGTCGCCGTGTACCAGGGTGCCTACAAAGTCTCGAAGGGCTTGCTGCAGGAATTCGGCGAGATGCGCGTGGTCGACACGCCCATCACCGAGCTTGGCTTCGCCGGCGTCGGTGTCGGCGCCGCAATGGCGGGGCTGCGGCCGATCATCGAATTCATGACGTGGAACTTCGCGCTGCTGGCGATCGACCAGGTCGTGAATGCGGCCGCCAAGATGCTGTACATGTCGGGCGGGCAGTTCCCCATGCCGATGGTGTTCCGCGGCCCGAATGGTGCGGCGCTGCAGCTGGGCGCGCAGCACTCGCAGGCGTGGGAGTCGTGGCTGGCCCACATTCCCGGTCTCAAGGTCGTGGCCCCCGCCACGCCCTACGATGCGAAGGGACTCCTCAAGGCCGCCATCCGCGACGACAATCCGGTGTGCTTCCTCGAAGGCGAGATGCTGTACAACACGAAGGGCGAAGTGCCCGACGATGACTACATCGTGCCGATCGGCAAGGCCGAGCTCAAGCGCGAAGGCGAGCACGTCACCCTGGTGTCGCATGGCAAGATGGTGCTGGTGGCCCTGCAGGCCGCCGATCAGATGGCCAAGGAAGGCATCATGTGCGACGTCGTCGACCTGCGCACGATCCGCCCCATGGACGTCGATGCCATCACGGCGTCGGTGAAGAAGACGAACCGGTGTGTCGTCGTGGAAGAAGGATGGGAAGTGTGTGGCGTCGGCGCGCAGGTGGTGGACTACGTCCAGCGCCATTGCTTCGACTACCTCGATGCACCGGTGCTCCGCGTGCATCAGGCCGATGCGCCGATGCCGTATACCAAGAGTCTCGAAAAGGCCGCCAAGCCCGACTTGCCGAAGACGATCGCGGCAATCCGACAGGTTCTCTACCTCGACTGACCCAGCGATCATGGCAACGAAAGTGAT
>CAIUOO010000233.1 GCA_903900795.1 uncultured Gemmatimonadota bacterium
GGCCACCGAGCGCGGTGGCGAAGAAGCCGTTGAACAGAATGCCGACCAGCGGCAGGAGGGCGATGAGCGCCAGCGTATGAGGCATGCGGCTCAACCCTTGAGATCAGCGTAACGATCGATGTCCATCGAGCGCTTGAAGCGCACGAGCAACAGGACGATCGGAATGGCCAGCGCGATTTCCGCCGTGGCGACGACGAACACCAGAAGCACCAGGATCGCGCCCGCGGCATCGCCGCGCTGCTGCGAGAAAGTGACCAAGCTGAGGTTCACGCCGTTGAGCATGAGCTCCATGCACATCAACATCACGAGGGCATTACGGCGCACGATCACGCCCAGCAGGCCCAGCGAGAAGAGCGCGCCCGAGAGCACGAGCAGCAGGTGCACCTTATCCATGCGCCCTCCGGCTCACTTTGATGACCGCCAGCGCGGCCACGATGGCCGCCACCAGGAAGACCGACGTGAGCTCGAACTCCAGCCAGTACTCCGACAGGAACGCCGCGGAGAACTGCGTGAGGCTGAACGCGGAGGCGCCGGTCGTGGTAAGCACCTCGGCGGAGCTGCGGTACACACTGATACCGAGCACGCCCACCAGCGCGGCAAACGCGATCACGCCGGGCACGAGCCAGCGGGAGTACCGCGCATTGCCCGGCGCTTCGCGCACCTCAAGCAGCATGATCACGTACACCATGAACACCATCACCGCGCCCACGTAGATCAGCACCTGGAAGGCGGCGATGAAGTGCACGCCCAGCAATCCATAGATGCCGCCCAGCATGACCATCGTGGTGATGAGCGCCAGCGCGACGCGCATGGGCTCGCGCATCACGAGCATGAGCACGGCCGAGACGAGCGCAATGGCGCCCATCAGGCCCAGAATCAGTGTGTCGATGACGCACGCCCTCGCAGAATGCTGTCGCTGACCTTCAAGGCGACCGGCTTCGGTGGATACGGCTTGAGTACGTCCTGCTTCGGATTCCAGGTCAGCATCTCGTCCATCGTGAGCCACATGTTGTAGCGATCGCCCGATACGAGGTCGGGAATATCCGGCTCCATACGGATGGCGTCTTCCGGACAGGCTTCAACGCACAAGCCGCAGAATACGCAGCGCGAATAGTCGATCTCGAAGCGGATCGGCGACTTGGGGTGCGCCGGATCATTGATGTCGAAGCCGGCCTCGATCTCGATCACCTTCGCCGGGCATACGGTCGCGCACATGTTGCACGCGATACACTGCGGCGACCCGTCGGGACGCTGCGTGAGGATATGCTTGCCGCGATTGGCCGGCGCAAAATCGGCGCGCTTCTCTTCGGGATAATACGTGGTGATGGCGCCACGACGGCCGGTGATCCACTTGCCCATGTTGCGCAGGAAGATGCCGGTCGTGATCGCCAACCCGCGCAGCACCTCGGGCAGGTACGCCTTCTCCCACAACGTCATGGTGGGCTCGTTCCAGTACTGCTTCCGCTCGTACCGCACAGTGCGCACGGAGGGCTTCACCGGCGGCGTGCGTTCGGGCTTCATCGGCGTGGTCACTGGCCACCCTCCAGCAGCCACATGGCCACAGCGGTCACCACCAGATTCGCCAGCGACAACGGCAACAACATTTTCCATGCAAACGACAGCATCTGGTCGTACCGGAAACGGGGCAGTGACCAGCGGATCTGGATCTGGACCACGCACATCAGGAAGACCTTGGCCAGGAAGCCGAGCATCTGGAGCGGCACCACGAGTCCGTGGCTCAACGCCACCGAGTGGCCGCCGGGAAACAGGAAGCCGGCATCGCTCATGAAGGGCAGGTTGTAGCCACCCAGAAACAGTGTGGTGAACAGCGCGCCTACAATCGCGATCTGAATGAACTCGGCGAACATGAAGAGACCCATCTTCATGGCGCTGTATTCGGTGTAGTAGCCCGCGACCAACTCCGACTCCGCTTCGGGCAAGTCGAACGGGATGCGCTTGTTCTCGGCGATCGCGGCGGTGAGAAACAGGAACGCCGCAAAGGGCTGCATGAACACGCCCCACTTGGGCAACACGCCCAGCATCACGCCCGACTGCTGACGCACGATGGCGCCCAGGTCGACCGTGCCGTACACGAGAATCAGCCCCATGATGGTGAGGGCCAAGACCAGCTCGTACGAAATCATCTGCGAGCCGGCCCGCAGTCCGCCGAGCAGCGAGAACTTGTTCTCCGAGCTCCAGCCCGCCAGCATCGTGCCGATGATCGTGATGCCACTGAAGGCGAATACGATCAGGATGCCGGCGTCGAGCTGGGCGATCTGCAGTGGGTAGGTGCGCCCGCCGAACCACGAGGCCAGCGACGGAAACAGCTGGGCGGGATCGAGCGTGCCGCCGAAGGGGATCACGGCAAACACCAGCAGCACCGGTGCAAATACGACGAACGGCGCGAGGAAGTAGCCCAGCGCGTCGTGCGTCTTGGGCTTGAAGTTCTCCTTAAGAAGCATCTTCAGGCCGTCGGCCATACCGTGAAACAGTCCGAGCCAGATCAGCTTGATGTTCGTGAACGGAATCTTGATGTAGGCGCGGTTGGCGCCGATCCGGTCCGACATCACTGCCGCCTGCTTGCGCTCCACCCACGTGAGCAGCCCGCCGAAGCTGAGCAGCACCACGATGGCGTACGTGATGAACACCAGCGAGACCACCAGATCGGGCACGAACACGTTCATGCGCCCGACCTGGCAGAGAGCTGGCCAAACAGCGTTGCCGCGTGCACGATGCTGGGCTTCACCGGGAAGCAGGCCTCGAACGGCGTGACCACGCCATTGAAGTTGGTGTAATGCCCGCTCCGCTCGGTCTGCACGCTGATGGGAATGAACACCTCGGCCCCGGCGTTGTCGGCATGCGCATACGAGTTCAGGCGGATCACCTTCGCCCCACTCGGTACCAGCGCGCTGTCAAAGCCTTCGCCCCACACCAGCACCACATCGGTGTCGGCCGGTAGCGCGTCACTCACCCGATCGGGGAGCGCCGGATACAACGCCAGCGCCGCCCTGCGATTGGGATTCTTGTCGGGCTTGATGAGCAGATGATCTTCGACCACTTCGCCCGGAAGCGGCAGGTGGTCGGCCTTCACGAAGCCCCGCACCGTGGTGCCGAAGGCGGCATGGAATGCTGCGAGTTCCTCGTTGGATCCCCAGCTCGATACTATCGCCACCGGCTTCTTTGCGCCCGCGATGAGCCGACTGGCCGCCGCGATGGCGACGTCCAGATCCACCGACGCACCGCGCTGCATCGACTGCTCGGCGCGCGGCCGCTCGAAGAGATGCGCGAGGTCACGGGCCTTGTTGCACACCCAGAGACCGTTCACCTCAGGATTCTCGTGTGGCGTAACACGATCGATGGTGGTGTTCAGCTGCGGGTCGAGCGCGTTCAGCTTCCACTCATGCTTGCGGTGCCACACGTCAATGCTGCAGCCGCGCTCGCACCCCGGGCACACCGACTTGGTGGCCTGCAGGTACCACACGCGGGCATGCGTCATCAGCTCGGTGGAGAGCAGCGCCCCCACCGGGCACAGGTCGATCACATTGTCGGAGTAGACGTCGAGGTTGAAGTCGGCGTCTTCGGCGGGACGGATGAGCGCGTGGTCGCCGCGGTTCACGGCCCCCAGCGCCTTCGAGCCCGACACTTCGTTCGTGAAGCGGACACAGAGCGTGCACATGATGCACCGCTCGTTGTCCAGCATGATCCGGTCGGACAGCGGGAAGAACTTCGTGGCGTGCGTTTTCGGATCGCGCGACTTCGACGCGGCACCGTTCAACTCGTAGTGATAGTCCTGCAGCAGACACTCGCCCGACTTGTTGCAGATACCACAGTCAACCGGGTGGTTGAGCGTGATGAACTGCATCGTGTCCTGATTGAGCGTCTTGATCTTCTCCGACTTGGTCAGCACGCGCATGCCGGCGGTGACGGGCATGTTGCAGGCGATGTCGAACCACGGGTCGCCCGAGTCCTGCTCGATCTCCACCATGCAGATGCGGCAGTTGCCGGGCACCGAC
>CAIUOO010000234.1 GCA_903900795.1 uncultured Gemmatimonadota bacterium
ACCGCGCCTGCTCACCGTTGGTGTCGTGCAAGCGCTGAGCGGTACGAACGCCGTGTACGGCAAGACGATCGTCGAGGGCATCGATCTCGCGGTCCAGCAGCTCAACGCGGGTACGGCGGAATCTCGGGTGCAAATCGTCCTCACCGTCGTCGACGACGCCGGCGCCAGCGCCCAGTCGACGGCGGCTTTCGCCACGCTCCTGTCGCGCAAGGTCGACGTGCTGATCGGGCCGACGCTGTCCAATCTCGCCGCCGCCGACCACGCGCTCGCACAAAGCGCCGGTATTCCCGCGATTGGGGCGACGACCACCGCCGCCGGTATCACCGACGTCGGTAACTTCATCTTCCGCGTGGCGCTGGCAGAGAATCTGGTCGTGCCCGCCACCATCGCGCGGGTCGCGCCAGTGGTTGGGCTCAAGCGGTCTGTCCTCATCGAAGATAGCGATGACGCGTTCTCCCGGTCGTCTGCCGACGCGATGCGCCTCGGCGTGGCGCAGCAAGGGGCGACGATCGTGCGCGAGATCGACGTGGCAAAGCAGGATCTCGCGGCGGAACTGGCACGACTGCAGGGGACGACGTTCGATACGTTCCTGGTCACGCCGCTGGTGGCCAAGGCGGCTCCGGCGCTGCTTGCCATCCGGGCGGCGCGTTTTCAGCAGCCGGTGATCGGTGGGAACAGTTTCAATACGCTCGACATCGCGCGCATCGCCGGCTCGGCGGCGGAAGGGGCGTACGTGGGCGCCGCGTGGAACCCCGGCTCGACGTCGAAAACCAGTGTGGCATTCACCGAGGCGTATCGGGCGAAGTACGGGTACGCCCCCGATCAGTACGCGGCGCAGGGATACACGTCGGTGCTCGTGGCGTTCGACGCCGCACGGCGCACGGTCGGCAGCACGCTGTCGTTGCGCGACGCTCTGGCCGCCACGCGCGATCTCGACACGCCGCTCGGGGTGCTGTCGATGTCTGCTCGGCGCGAGGCGGTGCACGCGCCGGTCGTGCAGCAGTTCCGGAACGGCCAACTGGTGGTATTGCCGTAGCCGTTCGTCAGCGCGGTCAGGCTGATGCGCGCGCTACCCGTTGGCCGCGCATGAGCGCCCAGTACAGCAGCGCACTGAGCCCGAACGTGAAAAACCAGGCATAGGCGTACACGGTGTCCAACGGTCCGGGGTTGGCCACCAGGCCACCCGGGGTCGTGGCCGCCCGTACGAAGCCGGGCACCACCGGAAGCACCGACAGCACGAGCGCGATCATGGCGCGTGGATTCACACCGTGCCAATACCGGTACGCGCCGTCGGTGCGGAACAGATCGTCGACCTGCAGGTGCTGGCGGCGAATGATCCAGTAGTCGACGATCAGGATGCCACCGATTGCGCCCATGAGACTGGAGTAACCCAGCAGCCAGGTGAAGATGTACGCCGCAGCGTCGGCGTACAGCCGCCACGGCATCATCAGGACGCCGATCACGGCGGTGATGAGGCCACCCGTGACATAGCTGATGCGGCGCGGATGGAGATTGGAGAAATCGTTCGACGGCGACACCACGTTGGCCGCCATGTTGGTGGAGAGTTGCGCCGCGAGCACGATGAGCGTGGCGAAGACGATCACGCCGGTCCCACCCACGCGCGTGACCAGCACGACCGGATCCCAGATGGGCTCACCGAAGATCCCGATCGTGGCGCTCGTGACGGCCACCCCGATGAAGGCAAAGGCCGTCATCGTGGTGGGCAGTCCCAGTGCCTGCCCGAGCATCTGCGACCGCTGATTCTTCGCATAGCGGGTGAAGTCGGGAATGTTGAGGCTCAGCGTGGCCCAGTACCCCACGTTCGCGGTGAGGGCGGCGGGGAAGATGGTCCAGAAGCGGGCGTGACTCGTGGTGAGCGACGCGGACTGCGCGAGCACCGGGCTGAAGCCGCCGCCGCGGCTGACGGCCCATGCCAGCAGCAGCCCGCCGCCGGCCAGGAGCAGCGGCGCCGACCACGCCTCCAGGTGTTTGATCCCGTCGGGGCCTTTGAGAATGACCCCGACCTGCGCGAGCCAGAACGCGGCGAACGCGAGGGCGGTGTGCGCCGGAAGGCCGTTCCATCCACTCCAGAGCGCCGACACGAGCGTGTCGAGGGCCAGTGCGCCGATCCAGGTCTGGATGCCGAACCAGCCGCACGCCACGATCGCGCGCAAGAGCGCCGGGACGTTCGCGCCGCGCACGCCGAAACTCGCCCGGCACAGCACGGGGAAGCTGACGCCGTACTTGGTGCCGGCGTGCGCGTTCAGGATCATCGGGATCAGCACAATGACGTTGCCCAGCAGGATCGTGAGCATCGCCTGCCACCACGTCATGCCCTGCGCCATGAGGCCGGAGGCGAGGGTATACGTGGTGATGACCACACTCATCCCGATCCAGAGCGCCGCGATGTGATACGTGCTCCACGTGCGGGTCGCGGGGGTGGTGGGCGCGAGGTCGGCATTCCACAGCGGACTCTCGGTGATCGGACGTGCGGTATCGGCCATAGAGTGGGAAAGTGCGAAGCGTCTACGGCGTGGGCATCCCGCGGCTCCACGTGGCGTAGCGCGCCGCGGAGCGCTGAACGATGGCGTGGGCGTCGTGCGTGATGTGCGCGTCCCACCATGCGCCGTAGATGCGGTCGAAGCGCAGACCGTGCGCCACGTGCGCCATGCGCTCGACTTCCTGCGGCGGCAACGGGATGAAATTCGGATAGCTGCGCATAAAGCCTACGTGCCGACGATCAGGAATGACCTGGATGATGTCACCGGTGAGCAGCGCCCCGCGTCCGTCGGCGCCGGCGTCCCACTGCAGTACGGTTCCGCCGGCGAAATGTCCGCCCAGCTGCACCAGCTGCAGGCCGGGAAGGAGCGCGTGGCTGCGGCCGTCCCAGAAGTGCATGGCCGCGTCGGGGCGCACCACGTGTGCGCGGTCGGCGGCATGCAGATAGATCGGCACCTGACCGAAGGCGCGGCTCCACTCGACCATCGAGGCGTAGTAGTGCGGGTGCGAAATCGCGATGGCGTGCAGCCCCCCGAGCGCCGAGATGATGTCGATCGTTGCGTCGTCGAGCAGCGAGACGCAATCCCAGAGCACGTTGCCGGCTGGTGTTCGGAGCAGGAGTGCCCGCTGCCCAATGCCGAAGGCCGGCGTGGTCCCGATGCCCAGCAACTGCGGCTCGAGGCGCTGAAAGGCGTTGCGGTGGCCTTGCGGCAGCTGCGCAAAGGTGGTCCAGCCCTGACCGGTGCCGGGCACGTACTGACGCTCGTCGTTACAGATCGGGCAGGCCGTCGGCGGCGCCGGGGACGGCGGATACTGCGTGCCGCAGGTGGTGCACACGAACGTCGGGTCGGTGAGGGTCACGATCGGCGTGTTCTGAAAGGGGGCGGGCTGCGGCGCGGCATCGGCGGTCGGAGATCGGACATCGGAGATACTATGTGTTTTTCCGCCGTGCTCTCGGTACATTAGCCCGCGCGGGCGATCCGCGCTCTCCTTTTCGACATTCGCGCCTGAGGCGACCCGATGAGCACCCTGACTTCCCTGACGCTGGCTGAAGAGCTGCTGCTGGTGGCCCTCGATGACGAGCGCGGGACACTGCTCCCCTTGCCGCCGTTCTCGATGGAAGTGGCGAGTGCCGCCGCCTTGGTCATGGACCTCGCGCTGCTGGGGCGGATCGACACCGATGAGCAGTCGCTCACGGTGCTTTCCACGGAGCCCACGGGGAACACGTTGCTGGACGAGGTGCTCGCGCAGATCAGTGCCGACCCCACCACGCAATCGACCGCCGAGTGGATGAACCGCCTCGCCACCGGTACCGAAACGCGCGACCGCATCATCGCGGCGCTGGTGCAGCGCGGTGTGCTGCAGTCAGTGGAGAAGCGGCTGTTGTGGGTGTTCAAGACACGCGTCTACCCGCCCACGAGTGGGATCGAAGAGCGCGAGGTAAAAAGCCGGGTGATGACGCTGCTGAACAACGAGGAGATCCCCGATCCGCGCGACTCGCTGCTGGTGGGGCTGCTGCGTGGCACCACGCTGCTTGAATCGCTGCTCAGTCGCTCCGAGCGGCACCGGCTCGCGGCGCGGATCGACCAGATCGCCGAGTTCGAGGAACTCAACCGGTCGATGTCGCGCACGATCGGGGAGCTGCAGATTCTGCTGGCGGCGGCGAACATGGGCATCGCCTGACATTATGACCGAGCGATCCATCCAGACGACGGCCACGGTCGAGCATCTCCCCGCACTGGTCGAGTTTCTGCAGAGCGCGTGGCAGGAAGGGGCACTTCCCGACGCGGCGGCGTTTCCGTTCGAGTTGGCGCTGGACGAAGTGTTCATGAACGTGGTGATGCACGGCACTACGCCGGACGGTCCCCCCCGCAAGGTGTCCGTCGTGCTCCGCTACGACGAATCTGACGTCACGATGGTGATGGAAGATGACGGCCCGGCCTTCGATCCGCTCTCGCTGGCGACGCCCGATGTCGACGCCCCGCTCGAGGAGCGGGAGATTGGCGGCCTCGGGGTGTTTCTGGTGCGCGAAATGATGGATGAGGTTTCCTACGCCCACACGGGCACGCACAATCAGCTGACGATGCGCAAGGTGGTTTCATGAGTGGTTTCAGTGGGAAGATTCTTGTGGTCGACGATACGCCGTCGAACATTCAGTCGTTGGCGGCCACCCTGAAGCCGGCGGGGTATCAGGTCCTCGTGGCCACGAACGGGCAGCAGGCGCTCGACGT
>CAIUOO010000235.1 GCA_903900795.1 uncultured Gemmatimonadota bacterium
ACCACGAGCCGGTGACGCAGCACGGCCTTCGCCACACTGCGCACGTCGTCGAGATCGGGCATCGCCCGCCCATCCATCGCCGCCCGCGCTTTCGCACCCAACACGAGATACTGTGACGCCCGTGGACCGGCGCCCCAGCTCACGTACTTCTTCACCTTCGCACTCGCGTTCGGATCGTCCGGACGCGTGCTGCGCGCGAGCTTGACCGCGTACTGCACGAGACTCGGCGGGGCCGGCAACCGACGCACAAGGCGCTGCAGCCGGAGCAACTCCTCGCCACCCACCACCGGACGCACATCGCCCAGCGACGCGCCCGTCGTCGACATTACGATCTGTTCCTCTTCTTCCCGCGACGGATAGCCGACCGTCAGCTCGAACATGAAACGGTCGAGCTGCGCTTCCGGCAACGGATACGTGCCTTCCTGTTCAATCGGATTCTGCGTGGCGAGCACAAAGAACGGCTTGGGTAATTCATAGGTACGACCAGCTACCGTGACCGTGCGCTCCTGCATCGCCTGCAGCAGGGCGGCCTGCGTTTTCGGGGGGGCTCGATTGATTTCGTCGGCCAAGACCATGTTCGCAAACACCGGTCCTTCGGCGAAACGGAAGGTGCGCTTGCCGGTGCCGGGCTCCTCTTCCATCAACTCGGTGCCGGTGATGTCACTCGGCATCAGATCGGGGGTGAACTGCACCCGCGAGAAGGTGAGATCCAGCGCCTGCGCGACGGTCTGCACGAGTAGCGTCTTGGCCAGCCCCGGCACACCGACGAGGACCACGTGTCCACCGGCGAGCAGCGCGGTGACAAGATCGTCGACCACCTGCGTCTGGCCGACGATGCGCTTTCCAATTTGCGTGGCCAGCTCGCGTCGCGCCTCAGCGAGACGGTCAAGCAGGGCGAGGTCGTTCTCGACAGGCGGTGTAGTCACGAGATCGGTGTGAGATGCGAAATGGACGAGCCTGAAAACAGGTACGGACGCCCGCGGGCGTCCGTTGCAGATCCGAGAGAATGTAACGCGCGGATCGATCGGCGTGAGCGACGGCGCGAGCCGCCGGTCACGCCGCGGGGGACTACCGGACGGAGAAGTCCACGCGCTGCTGCACGGGATAGTTCTCACTCCGCAATGACGCCACGAGTGTGTAATGCCCCGGTGACGGCGGCGACCAGCGCTCATCGTACACCACCGACGCGTGCGCATCGAGCAAGCGATTCTGCATAGCCTGCGTGACGAGGCGTCCTGCGCTCCACCGCCACACCTCGCGACCCGCATCGTTCAACACGACGAAATCATGCGTGCGGCCGTCGGGGAAGTTGAGCTCGACGCGCTTCCGGGAGTCATTGGCGACCTCAATCGCGAACCGGACCACCCCACGAGACGTGTCTACCATGACGCGAGACGTCACCCCCTGCTCGGAACCAACTGTGGGCCGTGCGCTGGCCACCGGACTCGACGATCGCGGACCACACGCGAACATCAGCACGGCAGCGGCGAGCAGTGGAACGATGATGCGGGTAAGCATCAGGGCGTGGGTCGGATGGTCGGGTCGCGGACGTCGACACTATATCGTAGAGCACCGACATCGCAGAAGCGACGCGCGGTCACAATTAATTCACCGACACGTTATAAACAACCGCTCTGGCTGTCAAGCTGAAGTTGACACGCTAAGTGACGATCCTGCTTCGCATTTCGAATCCGTTACTGCCCCGCAATCGTGTGTCGGTTTCTGTTCGGGTTCGGTCATTTTGATAGCTTGCGAAAAATTTCACAAGCGTCTAGCTTCACGCCGAATGAACGAGGAACCGCGGACGTCCAGACCCGGCTCGACGCCCCCCGGAGAACAGTCGCCGTGGGCGCTCGCCGGCCTCGGCCTCCAGTTCTTCGGGGCGATCATGATGTTCGTGTACGCCGGCACGTGGCTCGACCGCCGGCTCGACACGTCGCCCCTCTGCGTGTTGGGCGGGCTGTTTGTAGGCGGGGGAGGAACATTCTACGCGAGCTATCGGCGGCTGATAAAGCCGACGGGCCCACGTGTCACGGACGATACCGATTCGTTGCCGAAGCCATGACGACTGATCGTGTTGCGCCGAACCGAATGCTCCGTGCGCTGCTCGGCTTCACCGCCACGCAGGGCACGCTGGTGTTGGTGGCTGCATTCGTCATGCAGCGGTTCGTGTGGACTGACCCCGCGTCGGCCGGAGCCGTGCGCGCCAGTGCGTGGCTCGCCGTGATCGTGCAGACGTTCACCTTTGCGATCGCGATCCTGGTCGCGCGGACGCAGGTGATGGCGGGGTGGGGACTCGGGGTGCTGCTGCGGTTCGCCACGGTGGCGCTCTGGGCCGTGCTGGGAGCCAAGGCGTTGGGGTTGCCGTCCACTCCCGCGCTGATGTCGCTGGTCGTTTTCTACTTCGTCTCGACGGTGATCGAGCCGATCTTTCTGAACGCTCACTAAGACCTGATTCGGATGCAGTCCATGCTCCGCTCGTTGTCCTGTGCCGTGCTCCTCGCCCTCGCGCCCGTTGCGCTGAGTGCGCAGGAATCCACCGAACATGCCCCGGCTTCGCCGGCGGCCGGTCCGGTGGATTTTATCACGCCGCACATTACCGATGGCTCGCACCTCGAAATCCCGTGGCCGAACAGCCACCTCGCCAAGGAAGTCGAGCTTCCGAAGTTCGCGCCGGTGCACATCGGCAGCATGGAAATCGACCTGTCGCCCACCAAGCATGTCGTGTTCATGCTGTTGGCGGCCGTGATCGTGGCGGTGGTGCTCATCAGCGCCGCGTCGGCGTCAAAGAAGCAGCATGAGACCGACGGCCGCACCAAGGGCTTCGCCGGTGCCATGGAAGCGATGGCGCTCTACCTGCGCAACGAAGTCGTGCTGCCGAACGTCGGCCATCACGGCGAGGCCTTCGTGCCGTTCGCGCTCACGCTCTTCTTCTTCATCCTCACCTGCAATCTGTTCGGGATGATCCCGTACGGCGCGACGGCCACCGGCAACATTGCGGTGACCGCCACGCTGGCCATCATCACGGCCATCGTCGTAGAAGTCGCGGGTATTCGCGCCAACGGCCTCGGCTACCTGAACACGCTTTTCTACTGGAACAAGGACCTGCCGATCGTCATGCGCGTCGTGATGTTCTTCGTCATGTCGCCGGTCGAAATGGTGGGCAAGATTTCGAAGCCGTTCGCGCTCACGATTCGCTTGTTCGCGAACATGACCGCCGGACACATCGTGCTCCTCGCGCTCATCGGCCTGATCTTCGCGTTCCAGTCGTGGGCGTTGGCCGGCGTGCCGGTGCTCATGGCCACCGCGATCAGCATGCTCGAATTGTTTGTGAGCTTCCTGCAGGCCTTCATTTTCACGCTGCTGGCCTGCGTGTTCATCGGTCAGATCCGCGAAGCACACCACTAGGATTTTGTACTCTCCGGGCAGGTCCTCCCACTGCCCACGAGAGACGTAGCCGATCGAGCGATCGGTGATCCCCGTTGGGCCTCGGCCCGCTGACGGGAGACGCGGTACCTGGTACCGCCGCCGGGAGTGCATTTCTCAACGACTATTTCGGAGCGTTACGATG
>CAIUOO010000236.1 GCA_903900795.1 uncultured Gemmatimonadota bacterium
CGGCCAAGTGCTACGGCGGCGACATCTCGCGGAAGCGCAAGCTGTTGGAGAAGCAGAAGGAAGGAAAGAAGCGCATGAAGCAGGTGGGCAGCGTGGAGATTCCGCAGGAAGCGTTCCTTGCGGTCTTGCAGGTCGACTGATTCTCACGTGAGCGTCGAGTGGTGAGTCCAAGTCTCGGGTTCTGAGTAATCGACAACTCACGACTCCAAACTTTTGCTCACGACTCGAAACCCCCGTGACGATTTCAGCCGTCCTCCAAACGTCTTTTTTAGGCGACATGATCCTCACGACCCCGCTCATCGAGCGGTTGGCGCGTGAGGGTGAGGTGCACGTGGTGGCCACGCCGGCGAATGCGGCGGTGCTGGCGAATCATCCGGCGGTCGCGTCGGTGATTGTGTACGACAAGCGGAACGCCGACGCGGGGTTTGCCGGGCTGCGACGCGTGGCGGTGCGATTGCGCGCGACGGGTGCAGGCACCGCGTACATGGCGCAGGGATCGTGGCGCACCGCGGTGCTGGCGCGCCTGGCCGGTGTCGAGTGTGTGGGGTTCGACACGTCGGCGGGGCGATGGTTGTATTCGCGCCGCGTGGGGTACCGCAAGGACTGGCATCACGCGCAACGGCTGTGGGCGTTGGCGAGTGATCCGCGCGCTGCGGCGGTGGCGGCGCCCATGCAACTGCGGCCGTCGTTGTATCCGGGCGCCGCGGACGACGCGCACGTGACGGCACTGCTGGCCGCGGCCGGCGTTGGAGCGGGCGATCCGCTCATCGCCCTCGCGCCGGGGAGTGTATGGGCCACCAAGCGCTGGCCGTCCTACGACGCGTTGGCGAGTGAACTCGTCTCGCGAGTGCCCGACGGTCGCATTGTGGTGATCGGCGCAGGTGGCGATGCGCCATTGGCCGCCGCGATCAGCGGGGCCGTGCAGCATCGCGGCGGCTCGCCTGTGATCGACGCCACCGGCCAGCTCTCCCTGCTCGGCTCGGCCGCCCTGCTCTCCCGGTGCGCGGTGCTCGTCACCAACGACTCGGCGCCGCTGCATCTCGCGAGCGCGATGAACACGCCCACGGTGGCGCTGTTCGGGCCCACGGTGCCGGCCATGGGCTTTGGCCCGTTGGCCGAGCGACAGCACGTGCTCGGACGCGAGGAACTCACCTGTCGCCCGTGTAGCGCGCACGGCGGACTGGCGTGTCCGCTGGGACACTGGCGCTGCATGCGGGATGTTTCCGCGAGCAGCGTCGCCGAGCAGGTGGAGCGGGTGAGGCGCGCAGGCTAGTAGCGAAAGGCCGGCTTGAGCCGGCGCCACCACTGCTCGTCGAAGGCCGAGATGGCGAGGGGATTGCCCACCGAGGCATCGGCTTCCTCGCCGTGACGGATGACCACGAGTTCGAGACTGGGCACCACGTAGATCTTCTTGTCGCCCTTGCCGAGAGCCGCCACGAGATCCGCTGGCGCCGACGGAATGAGCGGCCCCGACTGCGAGGGGAGCAGATACGGTCCAGGGGTGCGGTAGCTCGTGCTCCCGTTGAGCCACCAGAGCAGGCCGTATCCGGCATTGTCCGGCGGCGTGGCGCGCCATGACGCGGTGAACCATGCGCTGTCGGCGAGCACGGGGACGCCGTTCCATCGGCCGCGATTGAGTGCCAACAGGCCGAAGCGCGCCATATCACGGGCGGTGCTGCTGAGAATCCATCCCAGTTCGCCCGTGTCGACGTAGGGGAGCCAGGTGGAACCGGACATGCCGATGCGATCGAACAGCAGGCGCCGCGAGGCCGCGTTGATCGACTCACGGCTGGCAGCCTGCACGACGCCGAACAGCTGGTAGTACGCCGGGTTGTTGTAGTAGAAGCGCGTGCCGGGCGGCACGATGGTTTGCAGGGAGTCGTTGAGCCCGGACATCATGCCCAGGAGGTGCCGCACCGTGATGCGTGACTCGGTGCCGGGGCTGCGTGACCACCCGGCCCCGAGATACCGCGTGGCCGCGCTGTCGGGCGAGAGCTGTCCCGACCGCGCGAGTTCTCCCACGATGGCGCTGAGGACCGATTTGCCGGCCGACGCGATGATCGAGTCCTTCGTCGGCGTCCAGCCGTTCCAGTACCGCTCGGCCACGATCCGTCCACGCCACAGCACGATGACGGCGGTGGATCGCTGCGTGCCCGCCCAGTCGAGGGCCGCCGTGAGGGCGGCCATGTCGTAGCCGAGTCGCGCGCCGGCAATGGTATCCCAGGCCGCCCCAGACGTCGGGGGGAAGTAGGCCGCCAAGGTGCGCGGATCGATCGCGCCGGGTGGCGTCTGCGGTGGTGGCGCCGTTGGCGTCGCGGCTCCGTCTGGGCTGGCGCACGCGGCGCTGGATCCCAGCCCGACGATGACGGCCAGTGCGAGGACACGGGGAAGCCGCTTGGCGCGCAGGCGCGCGATTCGACGCAGTGGCAGGAAGCGCATGCCCATTCGACGACCGACCGCGGCGCACGTTAACCGAGAGGGCCACCATCACCGCCGCCCCCTCTGGGTGGCCGCATTATCTTTTCGCGTTATGACTGCCCTCCCAGCCAATCGGTTCATTGTCGGTGTCGACCTCGGCGGCACCAACATTGTGGTGTGCGCGATGTCCGCCGACGGATCGCGCCAGTACGGACTGCGCTCTGAACCCACCGCGGCCCATGAGGGCGCCGATGGGGTGATCGGGCGCATGGGCCGCATGGTGAACGAAGCGGTGGCGGACACGATGCGTGAAGCCAACGTGTCGCGCGACGCGTTTCTTGGCGTGGGCGTGGGCGCTCCCGGTCCGCTCGATCGCGAGCAGGGGATCGTGCTCGTGGCACCGA
>CAIUOO010000237.1 GCA_903900795.1 uncultured Gemmatimonadota bacterium
CTGACCCCTTGAACTACTACATTCCAGCATGGCTGGCGCTCCGCTTCTCACGGTCGATCCGAACAACCCCGACCCGGTGGTCGTCGAGCACGCGGCCGCGCTGCTGCGCCGGGGGAAACTCGTCGCGTTTCCCACGGAAACGGTGTACGGCTTGGGGGCCAACGCGCTCGACCCCGACGCGGTCGTGGCCGTGTACACGGCCAAGGGGCGTCCGGCGTGGAATCCCGTCATCGCCCATGTCCCCGACGTGGCCGCTGCCCGCGCACTCACCCGGCACTGGCCGCCCGCTGCCGACCGCCTGGCGGCCGCCTTCTGGCCGGGTCCGCTCACCCTCGTGCTCCCCAAGGCCGCGCACGTGCCCGACGTGGCGACCGCCGGGCTCGATGCCGTCGCAGTACGGATACCGGCCCATCCCGTGGCGTTGGCCCTGCTCCGGGCCGCCGGCGTGCCCATCGCCGCGCCCAGTGCCAACCGATTCACCCAAGTCAGTCCGACCAACGCCCAGCATGTGCAAGCGTCACTCGGCGACCGCGTCGAACTCATTCTCGACGGCGGTCCGAGTTCGGTGGGCATCGAAAGCACGGTGGTCGATCTCACCGGCCGCGACGCCGTCATTCTTCGGCCAGGCATGATCACGGCCGCCGATCTTGAACGCGCCTTGGGTGGCTCAGGCGTCGCCGTCCGCACCGCGACCGCCGCGGTGTCGCACGACGCGCCGCCGGCGACCGCTACGGCGCAGCGATCACCCGGCATGGCCGATCGACATTACGCCCCCCGCGCCGATGTCTGGCTCTTCGATCCCGCGCAGCAGCCAGAAATCGCGGCCGCCCTTGCGCAACGGGGCGACGGAGCGGGAACCGTGACCGCACTCCTGCGCACCACCACACTCGGGCTGCCGGATCGCACCCAGGTGCGCATGCCCGATGATCCGGCGGCTTACGCGCGCGCGCTGTACGCCGCACTGCATACCGCCGACGCGGCCGGCGCGTCGCTCATCGTGATCGAGCGCCCCCCGGCCGACGACCGGTGGGCCGGGCTCCGCGATCGCCTCACCCGGGCGGCGCGGTAATCGCTCGTCCCAAGACGCGCCCCGCTGCTATCTTGCCCAGATGCTACCCATCGATCTTTCCGGCAAGCGCGCCCTCGTGGCTGGCGTCGCCGACGACGGCGGCTTCGGGTTTGCCGTCGCAAAGGCCTTCGCCGAGGCTGGCGCCTCGGTCTGCGTCGCCACGTGGCCGCCAGCGCTCAACATCTTCCTCAACCTGCTCGAACGCGGGAAGATGGATGAATCCCGTCGCCTGAGCGATGGATCACTGCTCACCTTCGAGCGCATCTATCCCCTCGACGCCGTCTACGACGCACTCGACGATGCGCCGGCCGACGTGCGCGAATCAAAGCGCTACAAGGACGTCGGTGACTTCTCGATCGGCGGCCTCGCCCAGCGCCTCGCCACCGATTTCGGCGAGCAGTCGCTCGACATCGTCTTCCACTCCCTGGCCAACGGCCCGGAAGTGAAAAAACCGCTGCTCGACGTGAGCCGCGCCGGCTATCTCGCTGCCACGAGCGCGAGTGCGTACTCCCTCGTGTCTATGGTGCAACGCCTCGCGCCACTCATGCGCCCGGGCGGCTCGGTCTGCTCGCTCACGTACATGGCGAGTGAACGCGCCATTCCCGGCTACGGCGGCGGCATGTCGTCGGCCAAGGCCGCGCTCGAGAGCGATACGCGGGTGTTGTCGTTCGAAGCGGGTCGCAAGTACGGCCTGCGCGTCAACACGATCAGCGCCGGACCATACGCATCGCGCGCCGCCAGCGCGATCGGCATCATCGACAAGATGGTGAAGTATTGCGCGGCCAATTCGCCGCTGGCCGAGGAACTCACGGCCACCGAAGTCGGCAACACGGCCGCGTTTCTCTCCAGCGCGCTCGCCAGCGGCATCACCGGCTCCACGGTGTACGTCGACAAGGGCTACCACGCGATGGGCATGGCCGTCACCATGCCGCCCGGCAGCGAGCCGCTCGTGACCGAGCCACTCGCGTCCGAGCCACACGGCACGTAGGCGGTGCCCGACCGATCGGCGCCCGAGCACCACGACGTTCCCCGGGTGCCGCGGGGAACGCGCCTCCGCGCACGATTGCTGAGCATGGCGCTGCTCGTGTCAGCGCCACCGCTCCTCGTGAGCGTGCTCATGCCGATGCCGAACAGCGGTGACCTGCGGGTCCTTTTCGTCTCCGGCTACTCCGACGATGCCGTGCGGTGGAAGGGCGAGTCCCTCGACGAGCGTGCGTTGTTGCCGAAGCCGTTCACCTCGCGTGAACTCGCCCGACGCATCCGCGTGATGCTCGATCAGTCGCCGCGTGTGAGCTGAGCGCCGGC
>CAIUOO010000238.1 GCA_903900795.1 uncultured Gemmatimonadota bacterium
GCCGATGCGATTCCGCTGTTACGTCGGCTGATGCCACTCATCAATCGTGGCGGCGCGCGCCGCACGGTGATCACCGAGGGCGTGTCGCTCATCGAGCAGGCCGGTGGGCCCGAACGCTTCGGCAATTGGGCCGCCGGCATGCGCCGCGAGTGGGCCGCCAAGAGCACGTTCGGCGACACCGGCGATCTCTCCGCGATTCCCGTTGCCGCGCGCCTCGCCTTTGAAATGGCGATCAACGAAGACGCGGAACGTGAGGCGCTCGAGGGCGAACTGACCGCGCTCGAGCGCGCGTGGGCCGAGGCCGAAGGGATCGCATCCATCGCCGATTCGTTGCTCGTACCCGACGCCGTCTCCGAACACTTCGATCGGCTCAAAAAGCCGTAAGCCAATACGGCCCTACGGCTCGCGGATTGCGCGCAGTAGCGCCCGCACCGGCGCCGCATCGGCGCCATGCACCGCCAGCGGCTGCGCCAGCAACTCATAGCGCCCCACCGGCACCACGTCGAGCGCCAGATTCTCCAGCACGAACGCACCGCCGCCAAAGATCGCGTTGTGCACCGGCAACGTCGTACTCGTGCGACGATCCACGCTGGGCGCATCCACACCCCACAGCGTGAGCCCATGATGCACCAGCCACTGTGCCGCATCTTCGCTCAGCGCCGGCCACTGATCCGGAAACACGCCGCCTGCCACCGAGTGCCCCGTACGCACGATCACCCGCGTGGGCACGTGATCACCAAGGAATTCTTGCAGTATCGAGATCGTGATGTCCTGCGATGCATCATGATCAGCCGGGAGCGCAATGAGCTGCACCTCCCCCACGAACACCGACGCCGGCAGTGACTCCGACGCCGGCCACGACGACTGCACATGCAACGGCGCGTCGGCGTGCGTGCCCACATGCGCACTGGTCGACAGCACCCCCAGGTTCACACTGCTCCCGTCCTCGCGCCGGCACGTCCACCCGCACGAGAATCCCACGTCATCCGGCCAAGGCGGCGTAGCAGCAGCGAATGGGACACTGATATCAAAGAACACGGTAGCTCCTTACCCCGTACCCCGTACCCCTTACTTCGCAGTTCCATAGAACTTCGACCGCACCGCCCACAACTCCGGGAAGAACCGGTGGCTCACCGTGCGAGAGAGATACTTCGCACCGAGCGTGCCGCCCGTGCCGAATGTGCCGGGGCCGATGATGCGCTCCACCAGCTGCACATGCAGAAAGCGCCAGCGCGCGAACCGCTGCTCGAACTCCAGCAATCCTTCAACCAGCAGGAACATCGGGGTCGGTCCCGGCCCCATGTACAGTTCGGCCAGATCCATCCCCTCGTGCTCGATCAGAGCCAGCACCAGCGACTGCAGCACCGGACGGGCCAGCGCTTCCTTCACCACCGCCGGCGGCTCGCCATGCTCGGTAATGGCCGCCAGAAAATGCGGATCACGCAGGCCGGCCGTCGCTTCAATCGCGCGGAACTGCGCGCTCTGCGAACCGCTGCTCGACCCCAGATACCCGCGGAACTGGGCAAAGCGTTGCGGCGGCAGCGTGTCGAGCGCCGTGAGTTGCTGCGCGATGATCTCGGTGAGCACGTTGATGCGTTGCACCGCGAGCAGCGCCCGCATCGTGTCGAACCCCTCGAGCGCCGTGATCATCGTGTCCATCTCATGTCGCAGTACCTTGAACCACAGCTCGCTCGCCTGATGCACCACGATGAAAAGCAGTTCGTCGGGATGCTCCGGCGTGGACTGCAGCGTCTGCAGCTCCAATAGCTCCGGGAGGCGGAGGTAGCCGCCGTAGTCGATGCTTGACGCGTGTCCGTGCGCGCTTTCACTCATGGCAATGGTCTGCGGGTAGGGGAGTGCATTCAGAACGTGGACACGCCGAGCGACGTGACATCCTCGATCTGCATGGTTTCATCAGTGTAAAATGGTTCGCCGTACTGCACGCGAATGAGCGAGCCATAGTGCGCTGCCTGATGCGTGACGATGTCGTAGAGCGGTTCACCGTTGGGATAGACTTCGCCGGCCTGCGTCGTCCCGTCGAACTGTGAGCCGTAGCATTGGATCGCCTCGAGTTTGCGGGCGAACTGCGCGCTGATGTCGACCACGAACGACGGCTTCACGGCGTCTTCGCGGTACGTCACGACATGCAGCAGTTTGAACGGACGGAATGCCGCGTGGTCGCCCGGCTGATACTTCGCGAGTCCGCTCAGGAAGCAGGCATCGCGCGCCAGTTCGGTCGTGCGACGATGATCGGGGTGCCGGCCGCGCGGCGCTGGGATGATTACCACGCGAGGACGAAGACGGCGGAGCACCTGCACCAACCGTCCGCGCGTCGCGTCGGTATTGCTGATCCCGGCGTCGGGGAGTCCGAGATTCTCGCGCACGTGCAGTCCCATCACGCGGGCACCCGCCGCGGCCTCGGCGGCCCGCAACTCGGCCGAGCCCTTGGTGCCCATCTCGCCTTGCGTGAGGTCAAGGACACCCACGCGATGGCCGGCATCGACCGCCTTGATGAGCGTGCCGCCACAGGTGAGTTCCGCATCGTCACGATGCGGCGCGATGCAAAGGAGATCGAGAGCGGACATGCAGGGAGGCTACGCGGTCGCCGAGCTGCCGGCAACCGTGGAGCGTGTTGGCCCCGCACCTCCGTACCCCCGCGGAGCGCTCAGCTGGCGCGGGTGAGGTAGCTCACCACCCGCTGCGCGATCTGCTGTCCGCTCGCGACGCAGTCGCCCACCGACACGCCGTTGCGGTAGTTCCCCGCAAGGTACAGCCCCGGGTTGGCCAGCTCGGTCTCGTCGACCGCGTTTTTCACCGCTTGGTAGCCCACGGTGTACTGCGGGATCGCCCGCGGCCAGTACACGTGCTTGGCGAAGACCGGCTCACCGCGCACCCCGATGAGTTGACGCAGATCGATCAACACGCGCTCCACCAGCAGATCCGTGTCTTCGCGCGCGCGCTCGGGCATCCGGGCACCACCCACGAAGCAGGTAATGGCCACGTGGCCATCGGGGGCGCGTTCGGGGAAGAGCGACGAACTGAAGAGCGCACCGAGAATGCTGCGCTTCTCCGTCGCCGGGATCAGCATGCCGAACCCGTCGAGGGCGTGCGCCACGTCCTCGCGCTCAAAGCCAAGGGTGAGCGTGCTGACCGGCGGATACTCGACACGCTCGACGAGCGCGGCGTGCTTCCGCAGCGCCGCGGGCAACTCCATCGCGGCCAACACGTGCGCCGGCGTCGCCATGACCACGGCATCCACAGTGCGGGAACGTGCGCCGCCATCCTGCCCGGCCTCTACCACCCACCGTCCCTCGTCGCGATGCAGCAGGCGGACGGGGCATCCCAGGCGCAGTGTACCCGCCAACGATGCCTCAAGAGCCTCCGTCAGCGTCTGCATGCCATCGACGAACGAAATCAACCGCGCGCGTGTGGCGGGGGCCGGAGCGGTCTCCGCGGACTCGGCCTCGTGCGTGGCCTCATTCGTGGCCTCGTGCGTGGCCTCATGCGTGGCCGCCGTTGGTATCCGACCGCGCGTCGCCATGAGCCCCGCCGACAGCGACCCATGCTGCTGCTCGAGCTCGAACAGCCGTGGGAAGGCGTGCACCATGCTCAGCGTTTCGGGGTCGCCCGCGAAAATCGCTGAGACGAACGGATCGACCGCGTAGTCCAGCACCTCGGGCCCGAGCCGACGTCGCACGAACGACGCGACCGATTCATCGCCGTCCGTGGCGCGCCGACGCACCAGCGGCTCCAACAATACCCGCAGCTTCGCCCGCAGCGAGAAGAGCCGCGTCGTCAGCATCGCCGCCGGCGTCGTCGGAAAGGCGCGCAACAGGCCGTCGCGCACGATATATCGACGGTTCGCGGAGGGATTGGCCTCGACGACATCATCCTGCAAGTCAAGCTGCGTGATCAGCGCCTCGACCGGCGCCGACGTCACGAAGGAGTTGGGGCCGTGCTCCGCCAGGAAGCCGTCGGTACGCGACGTGCGTATGGAGCCACCGGTATGACCACTGGCTTCATACAGCGTAACGTTGACCCCGCGCCGGCGCAGTTCGTACGCGGCCACGAGTCCCGTGATGCCCGCACCGACGACCGCGACCGATCGATGCCCGCCCGCGTCCGTGTCGGCCGATGACACGATGTCGCGATGGTCAGCCAACGCACGCATAAGTCATGCTCCGGCGATGTCCGTGACCCAGTCGCGGGGCTCGAGCATCCGCACCAGTCGAGCCTCGAAAGACTCCGGGGTGTACCGTGGTGCGTACTGCCACATCGCGAGTGGCGGCAAGCTCATGAGGACGCTTTCCACCCGCGCGTTCGTCTGTAGCCCGAAGATCGTGCCGCGGTCGTGCACCAGATTGAACTCCACGTACCGCCCACGACGCACGAGCTGAAACTCGCGTTCGGCCGCGTTGAACGCTTCATTGCGACGTCGCTCGACAATCGGCTCATAGGCATGGCGCAACACGCGGGCCACGTCGCTCACGAACCCTTGCACGCCCTCGTGATCGAGACCGTGCGTGCGGTCGTCCGGACGGAGATGGTCGAAGAAGATGCCGCCGATACCGCGCGCTTCATTCTCGCGATGCACGTTCACGAAATACTCGTCGCACCAGTGCTTGAAGTCCGGATAGAAGCGCGCGTGATGGCGATTCGCCATGTCGCGAAGCGCACGATGGAACGTGAACCCGTCTTCGACGTGCGGATAAAACGGCGTAAGATCCGTGCCGCCGCCGAACCAGCTGTCCGTGAGCGTCCCATGCTCGTCCGTCAGCTCGAAATAGCGCACGTTCAAATGCACCGTCGGCACCTTCGGGCTGCGCGGGTGCACCACGAGGCTCACACCCGTCGCGAAAAAGTGCGTCGCGCCAGCGGCCGCCCCTTGTCCGCCCAGCCGTCGTGCGGCGAGCTCTGGCAGTTCACCCATCACCGCCGAGCGATTGATGCCGGCTTTCTCGAAAGTGACGCCGTCGGTCATCACGCGGGCCACGCCGCCGCCGCCGCCGGGGCGCTCCCACCGGTCCTCCGTGAAGGTTCCGCCACGGTCGAGGCGACCGAAAAACGAGGTCAGCTCATCGTGCAGGCCCGCGATCCAGCGAATGGCATCGCCTCGACGCGTCGCCGCCGATGTTGCTGCTGACGCGACCGCGGCGGGGAACACCGCGGCGGGGAACACCGCCGCGCTCATCGACTTGCCGCCAACTGGTTGGTCCACCCCGACGACTGCGCCTCCGGCTGCGCGGCGATCTCGTCCGCGGTCCACGAAAACTCCTTCACGGCGTCGATGAATGCGCGCGCGTGTGCCGGCGACACATCAGGTAGGATCCCGTGCCCCAGATTTGCGATGTGCCCAACTGGACCGAACGCCCGAATCATGGCGTGCGTGCGACGACGGATCTCGGCTGGCGGCCCGTACAGCGCGCACGGGTCGAGATTGCCCTGCATCGCCACGCGGAACGGCTCGAGTTGACGGCGCGCGTCCATCGGCGACGTATGCCAGTCCACACCGATCGCGTCGGCGTTGGTGGCGGCGGCGATCTCCGCGAGCGCCCAACCGGCGCCCGGCGCGAACACGATCACCGGCACGCCGGCTTCGCGCGCCTTCTGCGCACAGCGCGCGAGATAGGGCAGGGCGAACGTCCGGAATTCCTCAGGGCCCAGGGCGCCCGCCCATGACTCGAACAGCTGCACCACTTGTGCCCCCGCCGCGACCTGCGCGACGAGATACTCACCGACCGCGTCGGCGATCTTGCCGAGCAACGCATGGGCCATTTCGGGGTTTTCGTACAGCATCCGCTTGGCCACGGCGAACTGCTTGGTGCCTTTGCCTTCCACCATGTAGGCCGCGAGCGTCCACGGCGAGCCGGCGAATCCGATCAGCGGCACTTTGCCATCGATTTCGCGGCGGGCCAGCGTGAGCGCGTCGAGCACGTACTTGAGATGTTCCTGCGGATCCACGGCGTGCAGCTGGTCGAGATCCTTCAGCGAGCGAAGCGGGGAGGGGAACTGCGGGCCGATCCCTTCGTCGAGCGTGAGGTGCATTCCCATCGCTTCCGGAATGACCAGAATGTCGCTGAAAATGATCGCCGCATCGACGCCGACCAGATCGAGCGGCTGCAGCGTCACCTCAACCGCCAGCTCGGGCGTCCGGCACATGGTGAGGAAATCCGACTTCGCGCGGACCGCGCGATATTCCGGCAGATACCGTCCCGCCTGACGCATCATCCACACCGGCGGGCGCTCAACGGCTTCACGCCGGAGCGCACGCAGGAGCAGATCATTCGCAGGGACCGACTGGGCGGGCGTAGCACTCACGTGAACTGCTCCGGTGAAAGAACCATCGAAGGGCGACGCTCGCGGGGCGCAGCCGGCGGCGTAGGCGCGTGCTCGACGACCACGACGGGCTTGGGCGCGGCGGCGCGTGCGGGGCGGACAGCGCGGGGCGCAGGGGCCGCCGCCGGTGAGAACATCTCCAGCAACATCATCGCTTGGGCATCAAGCGGTTCACCGCGCTGCACGGCACGCCGGAGCGCCGCCATCGGGCCCGCCAGAAGCTTGGCAACAATGCGCGACGCGGCGCGCTCGGCGACGCCGGCATCCTTTGCCGCAAAAGCCACCTCACGACGGGCGACATCTTCGAGAGCGGCCCGCAGCGGCTTGATCGCGTCGCGCGCCGGCATGTTCGCGATCCATTCCATGAAGGAACTGATTTCGCTCTCGCAGATATCCGCGGCGAGCGGCGCCGCATCGCGTCGCATCGTCTCCGCAGTAAGGATCGGCTGGTGCAGCGTGTCCAAGTCAACCAGCGTGATCCCGGGCTGCTCCGTCACGGCCGGATCGATGTTGCGGGGGAGGCTCAGATCCATCAGCAGCATCGAGTACCCCGTCGCCGCGCACGCGTCACGCCCCCGCGCGAGCCCCTCCGCCGTGATCACCGGAACCTCACTGCCCGTCGCGACGATGACGACGTCGGCCATCGCCGCTTCGACATGGCGGGTCTCAAATGGCGCGGCGCGTCCGCCGACGAACTTGGCGAGCTCCTGCGCTGTTTCGAAGGTGCGATTCACAATCACGAGATCGCGCGCACCAAGCTTGTGCAGCTGCTTCGCCGCGCGCGCACCGGTCTTGCCCGCACCGACCAGCAGACACCGTGCATTCTCGAGATTCCCGAAACGCTGGTTGGCCGTGATCGCCGCTTCCGCGCCAACCGAGTTGCGGCCAGCGGTGAGCGACGTCTCGGTTTGCACGCGCTTGCCGGCACGGAGCGCGGTTTCGAACAGACGATGCAGCACCGGGCCGGCCGAATGGCCTCGCGACGCCCGCTTGTACGCGGCTTTCAGTTGTCCAAGGATCTGTCCGTCGCCAAGCACCTGTGATTCCAGCCCTGCCGCGATGCGCACCACATGTCGTGCCGCGTCGACCCCCACGCGGCGCGTGGCCGTCTGGAGCAGTTGGTCGCCCTCGGCTCGCGTCCGCATCCAACGTCGGGCCAGCGTCTGCACGGCACGGTCAACCACCGCGGGCTCGTCACTGTCCACCCACGCGTAGAGCTCCGTGCGATTGCACGTCGAGATCAGCGCGGCCTCGGTGACGATTTCGCTGCGGGCCGTACGATACAGCTGCGTGAGGCGCTCTTCCGACAAATGGAAGAGCTCCCGCGTCGCCACGTCGGCCTGTCGAAAATCAATCGCGATCGATATCAGCATCGGAGTGCGGATTCGGGGCTGGAGCTCATGCGGTCGCGAGACCGGTCAGATGCGCGAGGTTCTTGAGAAAGATTCGCACGTGGGCAAATGGCTTCGCCTTTACCAGCTGCTTGTTCATATACCCGTCGAACGTCAGCTGCTGCACGTCGCGATCTCGGCAAATCGCGACGAACCGTTCACGGCGGTTATCGTTGCGGTACCAAAACGACTGCATGATGTCGAGCACGGCGAACACGGGACCGTGCATGCGCATGAAGCGACGACGGGCACCGCGCAACGCCTTCGCGTTCCCCGTGGCCAGCGCCTCCAACACCGCTTCCGCCGCAAACCGCCCACCCGTCATCGCATAGAAGATGCCTTCTCCGCTGGCCGGCGCAACAACCCCAGCCGCGTCGCCGGCCAACACCACGTCGCGGCCGTTGTCCCACTGCGGCAGCGGCTTGATCGGGATTGGCGCGCCTTCCTTGCGGATCGTCTCGACGCGGTCCAGCCCCGTTTGCTGGCGCAGCTTCGTCACCGCCTCCTTCAATCCGAAGCCCTTCTGTAATGTACCGGTCCCAATGCTCGTCGTCGCGCCGTGGGGGAACACCCAGGCATAGAAGTCGGGGGACAGCGGCGCTTGATAGTACACGTCGCACCGGGCTGCGCCAAAGTTGCTCTGGTGGCCAGCCTCCGGCGACTTGACGATCTCGTGATAGGCAAAGACGTGTCGGGCCTTATGCGCATTGGGGATGCACTGGCGTGCCACCGGAGACAGTGCGCCGTCGGCCCCGATCACCATCCGGGCCCGAACCTGACGCGTCTCACCGGCCCGAGACCGTCCATCCGTGTAGCTCACCACGGGCACGCCGTCGTCGCCACGGGCGAAGCCCGTGAACGTGCCGATCTGTCGCTCGGCGCCGGCATGTGCAGCCCGTGTGCGAAGCCACTCGTCGAATACGTCGCGGTCAACCATACCCACGTACCCATTGCCCACCGGAATGTCCACGGTGCGATCCGTCGGGGAAATGATGCGCGCCGTGTCGATCCGGGCGACCATGAGGGAATCCGGCACCTCGAAATCGCGCAGCAACTGTGGCGGGACCGCGCCACCGCACGGCTTCGTGCGCCCGGCGCGATCGAGCAGCAACACTGAACGGCCAGCCTTCGCAAGCTCATGCGCTGCCGTCGCGCCGGCAGGACCACCGCCGATCACCACGACGTCGTACAGGTCGAGCTGTGGCACGTCACTCATATGACATCCTCTGGCAAGTGCAGGGACACGGTGCGCCGGCGCGCAGACGTTCTGGGCATCACTGGAGTACCGCCGGTAGAAACTCCGCACGCTCGCGGAACACATGATTGGCGCGCTCGCTGGACGCACTGCGCAGCGCGAGAAACGCCGAGGCGGCAAAGAGCACCGCCTCCACACTGAACACGGCGAGATAGCCGCGTATCGGTGACTCCAGCAGTGCCTTGGCCGTATCCACACCGACGGCACCCGACATCGTACCGATCGCGTACGCCAGCGCCTGCGCCGCGCCGAACACGCCGAGGCGCAGGCCGGCGCGACCGTCGCTCTTGTCGCCAGTCAACGCCATCATGGAACCGATGGCGCCGATCGCGAACACGCCGTTCGCCAGGCCGAGCACGATGACGATCAGGGTGAACAACCGGACATCGCCCAACGCCGGTGAGGCCGCCAGCGCAACATACGTGATGGCCGAGGCCAGGCAGCCGGCCGCCGCCCAGTGGCGCAGCTGGCCGCGTTTCGTGGCCAGCACCGCGGCGACGATCATGCCGAGGAGGACGCCGCCATGATGCATGCCGGAGAGCTTCGTGCTTTCCCCCGGCGTCATACCGAACGCGATGCCGGCGAACGGCTCGAGGATCAAGTCCTGCGCACTGTACGCAAACATCGCGACAAACACGAAACTCGCGAACAGGCGTGCGGCAGGTTCGTCCCACACCGTGCGTAACGCCGTCGCAAACGAGTCCGTCGACGCGTCGTGTGATGTCGGCCGCGATGCCACCGGACGAGGGCCGCGCTCCACGCCATACGTCGCGACCATCGCCACCAGCAGCCCGATGCCGCCGATGCCGCCGGCAATCGCGATCAGGCGCGTGTACGAAAACGGGTCGAGCAGGGCGCCCGACGTCGCGGCCGTGATGATGATGCCGACGATCATGAGAATCCACGTGATCGCGGCCGCACCGGCGCGCTGCGACGGGTGGGCGCGCTCACTCATCAGCGCAAGTAACGGCGTGCCCGCTGCGCTGACTCCAGCGCCCAGCACGACGCTGGCGATCGACGCGAGGGCGATGCCGAGGGGGACGTGCGTGGCCATGACAGGAATGCTGGCCGCTACACCCACACCACCGAGTGCACACACGGCCAGCCCACCAAGAATCCATGGCGTCCGGCGACCGCTGCGGTCGCTGTCGTGGCCGAGGCGCGGGCGCAGAATCAGCTGCACGCCGAAATGCAACGCCACGAGCAGTCCCGGCACCGTGGCGGGGAGCGACAGCTCTACGACGATCACGCGATTGATGGTCGTCGTGAGCAACACGACGACGGCACCGATCGCTGCCTGCACGAGGCCCAGTCGGGAGAGCTGCCACCAGCTCACTGACCGGCCTCCACAATCATCGGCAACGTGCGCACGGCGAAGGCGGTGATCATCATCCCGCTCACATAAAACGGAACGCCGAGCGCACTGAGCCACAACGCGCGTTCGCGCGGCGCCTGGACGAATCGCCACATCATGACCGCCTGCACCACGCTGAGCGCGCCGATCGCGAACGCGTGCCACGGGCGGTTCCACGACAGCAGCAGGCCGATCACGACCGCCTGCGCCAACAACATCACCAGGGAGGCGACGCGCGCCGCGCCCGCCGCGCCAAGCAGCACGGGAAGGGAGTTCACGCCCATGCGCTGGTCACCCTCCATCGCCTTGAAATCATTGAGCGTCATGATGCCATGCGCGCCAACGCTGTACACCGTGGCGAGGAGCAGCAATGGCATCGGCGGCACGTGATTGCCCAGCATGATCCCGGCGCCCGTGACCCACGCCAGCCCTTCGTACGTGAAGCCCACCGCCGCATTGCCCACCCAGCCGTTGCGCTTGAAGCGGAACGGCGGCGCACTGTAGCCCCACGAGAAGAGCAGGGCGATGGCGACGGCAGACACCCCGAACGCGCCAAGCGGCAACGCCGCCAACAGGCACAGCGCCGTCCAGACGATGGCGATCGCGAGTCCCCACTGCCCCGGAATACGACCCGAGGGAATCGGGCGCGTCGGCTCGTTGATCGCATCGACATGCCGATCGAACCAGTCGTTGACGGCTTGGCTTGACGCGCACACGAGTGGCCCCGTGATCCCGATGCCAAGCGCCAGCAGCGCCTTGCGATCGGTCAGGGGCACGCCTGCGGAAATCGCACCGCAGGTGAATGCCCACATCGGGGGGAACCACGTCACTGGCTTGAGCAGCGTCAGGACCGCTTTAGGGTCCGGGCGCGCTGCAGCAGACTGTACGGAAAAGCTGACGCTCATAGGCGTCTAGTTTAGTTGACAGTTCGCATTTGCAACAGAGTCAAGTTCGTGCCGCCGCAGAGACCGTGCGGTCCAATCCAGCGGGAACGGGCAACGGCCGGTGTCAACCGGCCGTTGCTCTCCTGTGCCTAGCTGACGGGGGGCTCGTCGGCGCCGCCCGCCGCCGCCAACCGGTGGCGACGAAGCTTCACGTACAGGCTCTGTCGGCTCACCCCCAGCACTTCGGCGGCCGAGGTGCGGTTGTCCTGCGTGAGCTCCAGCGCCGCCTCGATGAAATGCCGTTCCACGAGGTCCACCGTGTCCCGAACCAGATCCCGAAGCGAGACGCGGCCAACCAGCGTGGTGAGCTCTTCCACGGCGCGCGTGAGATCACGCGCACCCTGTGGGCTCGCCGCCAGGCGTCGGCCGATATCGCGGATGGTGAATCCGATGCAGGGTTCCTCGCCCTGTGGCGCCCAGACCGCCGATACCTCGACCTCGCTTTGCTGGCCATGGAGGCCGCGCGCGGTCGTGGCCATGAGGCGCACCACACCATTCTTCTTCAGGATGCTCGTGAAGACCGGGAAGTCGGCGCCCGGTCTCCCCACATAGGTGGACATCAACGTGCCGCGGACCTGCTCCTCGCTCGCCAGTCCGGCGATGTCGAGAAACGACCGATTGGCGGTGAGCACGTGGCCCTCCAGATCGGTCACCACGAATCCATCCGGGGAGCGTTCCAGCAGATCGATGACGCGCAACGACGAGCTGGCTGACCCGCCGGTGTTCGGCGCGAGATCGGCCGCCGAGAAGCGCACCAGCAGCAGCGTCGCCGATTCCTGACGAAAGCAGGACGCCGACGCGTGATACGAACGGCTCCCGGTCGCCATCGAAACGAGGATGTCGCCCGATCGCCCCGCGTTACGCGCCGTCGTCGTCAGTTCGTCCAGCGCGCGCGATCCCTCGGCATCGGTCCCGAACGGGAACAGGCGTCCGATCAGACGGTCGGGGGCATCCCCGAAGACCTGACCTGCCGCCGCGTTGGCATCGAGCACCTTCAAGGTGCCGGCGTCAATCACCAGGATGGCGTCGCTGGCGATCTGGAAGAGCAGCCGGTAGCGGGTCTCCACATGGCGCAGGCGCCAGTAGTCGCGCTCCATCGACTGCTGCGCCTCGACTAAGCGCTGCTGGAGCGCCGAGACGTGGCGCATGTCACGGCCGACGGCCGCGAGTCCGCCGTCGCGGCCGATCCGCAGCGCGGTATAGGAGATCGGCACGTCCGCGCCGTCGACCAGCAGGTGGTTGACCTGTCGACGCTTGGACACCCCGGACGAGAGGGCCTCCTTGAGCAGGGTGTCGATTTTCCCCCGGGTTTCGGGCGTGACCGTGTCGATCCACGGTTTCCCGATCCACGCGGACGCGGCGCTGAATTGTGAATCCGTGCCGGGAAGTGCCACGTCCCGAATGACACCGGCACTGTCCATGACGAGGGCAATGTCCCCCGCCACAGCCAGGAGCGAGGCCACGGTTTTGGCGTCGATGTCGCCAAACCCGGCGTCAGTCGCGTCGATGGGCATCAATGATGTGGTCATGATCGCCTAGTGCCTCCCGCTGTGCGTTCGCCGCCGCGTGCTGCGCGTCGTCGAGCAGACGGCGGGCGAGCTGTGGCGCTTCGCCCGCGCCGCCCGCGATGGCACTCGCGCCAAGCTGATCGGCAAGGGTCGGGTCATCACTAAAGGCCTGACCGCCGACCATGAACTGGACATGCGGATTCCGCGAGGCTGACCTGAGCCGTTGGATATCGCGTTGCAAGATCGGGAGCCGACTTCCGTGGCCGACCGAAAACCCGATCACGTCGAACCACTCGGTGGTCACCATGGTGAGCAGGTCGCTCTCCGACCACGGCGCGCCGACCAGGACGCGCCATCCGTCACGCAAGAGGAACTCGCCAACCATGATGATGCCGAGGGTGTGCTGCTCGCCGGGGATGCAGGTGAGCAGCACACTCCCGACCGGTTCGCGGTGGTCGACATCGGCGAGAAACACCTGAGACAGGTCGCGCAACATCCGCTGCATCCGCCCCAGCGAGACGGTCACCTCGACGAAATCACAGTCATCGTTCTCCCACAGCTCGCCCAAGCGGCGCGCCGACGGCGCCAAGAGGTCAAGATACACGGCCTCAACGGAGGCCCCGTCCGCCAGCACCTCACGGATGAACTGCACCGCCCGGTCGTCATCGACGCTGCGCACCGCCGCCACGAACGCCACGACGTCGCGCTCGGACAACTCGCGCGCAATCGCCGTCGAGAGCGCCGGCGGGACCGGCCCCGCCCGGTGGCTCGCCAGCAGACGCGGAACGAGTTCGTTCTCGATCGTGCGCTCGACGCGCTCACGGCGCGTAGTTCGACGGGGGGCCTGAGGCGATTCCATCACGTCGTGGCTGGTGCCTGCGCGTCGCGGCTCCGAAATGTGGCCGGACGCGGCAGGCTGGGGGGAAGCGCCGAACATTGCCGCGGAGTCTCCTGGGCGCAAGAACGAAAACGGGATCCGGACAGGTTCCACTCGTCCGATTGTCTCAGCGGTCAAGTGTGTTACAGTCTGAAGTGATTGTCAAGAAAGGTTGACGTAAACTTTTCTTGACAACTTCTGCCCCATTCCCTACTCTCGTGTCATCTGGGAACGCGAACCCCCGGTTAGAGATGGTGAGATGACTCAGCCCACACACGCCTCGGACGCGCTGACCGCGACCGCCGGCGTCCGGTCCCCGTCGCCACAGGCGCCGAAGACCGGACTATATACGCCCGATGAACGTCTGCGTCGTGATGCCACGAAGTGGACGCTCGTGCAGGGTATCCTCGCGCCGGTCCAGTTCCTGGTCATGGCGGTCTCCGTCTGGCTGGTGCTCCGGTATCTCCGGACCGGCGACGGACTCGCCGCGGCCAACCTCTCCGTCGTCGTCAAAACCGTTGTGCTCTACACCATCATGGTGACGGGCGCGATTTGGGAGAAGGTCGTGTTCGGGAAGTACCTCTTCGCCGACGCCTTCTTCTGGGAAGATGTGGTCAGCATGGGCGTCATCGCCCTGCATACGGCCTACCTCGCCGGTCTCGCCCTGGAGTGGGCGCCGCGAACGCTCATGTTCCTCGCCCTGGTTGCCTACGGCACGTACGCCGTCAATGCCGTGCAATTCGTGCTCAAGCTTCGGGCGGCCCGCCTGCAGGAATCCGAGTCGCTCCGTCGGGTCGCCGTCGCATGAGCACCGCGATCGAACTGCCCGTCATTCGCGAGCGCGGCCAGCGCGAAGTCTTTTGTGGCCTCACCGGAATCGTGTGGCTGCACCGCAAGATGCAGGACGCGTTCTTCCTCGTGGTCGGCTCCCGCACCTGCGCGCACTTGGTGCAGTCGGCCGCCGGTGTCATGATCTTCGCCGAACCGCGTTTCGCGACCGCCATCCTCAGCGAACGCGATCTCGCCGGCCTTGCCGATGCGAACGATGAGCTCGATCGCTGTGTCCGGCAGCTCCTCGATCGGCGTCCCGACATTTCGACGCTCTTCCTCGTGGGCTCGTGCCCGTCGGAAGTGATCAAGCTCGACCTGCAGCGCGCCGCCGAACGGCTCAACGAGCAGTTCCTGCCGCGCGTGCGCATCCTGAACTACTCCGGCAGCGGCATCGAGACCACGTTTACGCAGGGCGAAGACGCGTGCCTCCGGTGCATGGTGCCGCATCTGCCCGAGTCCACCAGCGCCACCGCCGAACTCATGGTGGTCGGCACGATCGCCGACGTGGTCGAAGACCAGTTCACGCGGCTCTTCGCGCAGCTCGGCGTCGGACCGGTGCACTTCTTTCCCCCGCGAATGGCCCGAGACCTGCCGCCCGTGGGGCCGAACACCAAGCTCCTGCTTGCCCAGCCGTTTCTGGGGGAAACCGCGCGGGCCCTCATCGCGCGCGGGGCGACGCTCCTGCCGTCGCCGTACCCGTTCGGGGTGAATGGCACCACGGCGTGGCTCAAGGCCGCCGCCGACGAGTGGGGCGTGAGCACCGACCGGTTCGATTCGGTCACGGCAGCACCGGCCGAGCGCGCCCGCGTCGCGCTCTCGCGCTATCGTCCGTGGCTCAACGGCAAGCGGGTCTTCTTCTTCCCCGACTCGCAGCTCGAAATCCCGCTCGCGCGCTTTCTCTACGAAGAGTGCGGCGTCGAATTGGTCGAGGTCGGCACGCCCTACCTCGACAAGCTCATGGTGGCGTCGGAGCTCCAGCGTCTGCCGGCCACGGCGCAGATCAGTGAAGGGCAGGACGTGGAGAAACAGCTCGATCGGTGCCGCGACGCGCGCCCCGATCTCACCGTCTGCGGACTCGGACTCGCCAATCCGCTCGAGGCCGAGGGGCTGCGCACCAAGTGGTCCATCGAACTCGTGTTCTCCCCCGTGCACGGCTACGAGCAGGCGGGCGATCTGGCAGAACTTTTTGCGCGCCCCCTGGATCGCGCGCAGCGACTCGCGGTCTGAGGATAACGGCATGGAACTGACGCTCTGGACGTACGAAGGCCCGCCGCACGTGGGCGCGATGCGCATCGCGACCTCGATGAAGGGCGTGCATTACGTCTTGCATGCGCCGCAGGGCGACACCTACGCCGATCTGCTCTTCACCATGATCGAGCGCCGTGACGCACGACCGCCGGTCACCTACACCACCTTTCAGGCGCGTGATCTCGGCGGCGATACGGCGGAGCTCGTCAAGTCGGCGGTGCGCGATGCCTACGAGCGCTTCAAGCCCGATGCCATGCTGGTCGGCGAGTCGTGCACGGCCGAGCTCATTCAGGATCAGCCGGGATCGCTCGCCATGGGCATGTCGCTGCCGATTCCCATTGTGCCGCTCGAGCTTCCGGCCTACTCGAAGAAAGAGAATTGGGGCGCGAGCGAGACGTTTTATCACCTCGTGCGCACGCTGTTACTGCCGCTCGCGCCGCCGCCCGGCTCGCCCCCCCGTGAAAGCGTGACGGCCGCCGCCGCCCGTGAACACCGACGCCCGCGCTGCAACCTGCTGGGCGGCACCGCCCTCGGCTTCCGGAATCGCGACGACGTGCGGGAAATCACGCGGCTGCTGCAGGATATCGGCGTCGATGTGCACGTCTGCGCGCCGCTGAATGCCACCGTCAAGGACATTCAGGCCATGCCGCACGCCGACTTCAACGTCGTGCTCTATCCGGAAGTCGCCGACACGACCGCACGCTGGCTCCAGAAAACCTTCAGTCAGCCCAC
>CAIUOO010000239.1 GCA_903900795.1 uncultured Gemmatimonadota bacterium
AGCCGTTCCGGGCGCGCCCACGCTGGTTGTGAATGAAGTCCCAAAACCCGACACCGGTGAACGTCGCCTGCCCGCGCTTTGGTACGCGGCGCAGCGCATCGCGGGCCGCCTGAAAGCGCGCCGCGAGTGTGGGGTCCGCGGTGCACGCGGGGTCGGGGATCTCCACGATCATGCTGCTACTGTCCACGGGATCACGCAGCACGATGTGCCAGTCGCGATCGTCTTCACTGGTAATGATCTGCCAGACGATGGCGGTGACGCGATACAGCCGGAGCTCGTGCGGCGCGAGACGGCGATCGCTGGGATAGGGTACCTCGGGAATGTCGAGCGCGCCCAGCGCGCGCACGGTGGTGGGTACCACGTTGGTGAGCGACACCGAGCCCCGGTCGCGATCGGCGAGCGTCTTCACCGGCCAGCGATCTACGCCGCACGCGGGTTGCGCGGCAAGCAGCGCCGGAGCACTGCATGCGATGAGCACCGCAAAGCCGACGTACAGGCGAACAACGATAGCGCGCATCACGTGCCGCATGCCCGCTTGTACGCCGCGCGATATCCTTTTGCGCGCGCGTCGGCTTCGGTCATCCATGCGCCACGCTTGCCGATCCCGTACCACTTGGAGCCGGGGCAGTGGTACACAGCACTTCGAAGGTTCACCCAGACCCGGGGGGAACGTTTCGGTTGTTGGTCGTGCGCGGCAGAAACTGCCAGCGGAGCGTATGCCGTCAGGCGCGCTGCCGGCGAAGGGAGCACCGCCAGCACCATGGGTATCACCAATAGAAGCGTATTCTTCATCTTGAAAGCTATGCGCTAAATCGTTCAGGCAAGGAAAGATGGCGGAGACCGTTTGCGGAATCCGCAGAGCTGTGCCTGCCGCACGCGGCGATGCCTCCGGTGGCGAGATTCAACCAAGATGGGCTGGGGCATTGTCAGAGGCGGCGCTTACTCTGCGGGTTCACCCCTCCAATGGAGCGACGATGCGATTTCCGATGAAGTGTGCGTCCATGCTGGCGCTGTTGTTCGCGACGACCGCCTGTGTGTCTACCAATGCCACCGTCCTCGACCTCACCCCGCAGAGCCGTCCACCGGTCGATGCGGCGCAGGTGCGGATCTACCGCTCCGCCGCACAGGTAACCGGCAAGTACACCGAGGTGGCGCTGCTCAATGCGACGGGCGAGTCATCGTGGACGAACGAGCAGAAGATGCTGGAGTCGATGCGCAAGAAGGCCGGCGCGCTGGGCGCGAATGGCGTAATTCTCGATGCGATCACCGAGGCCAGCGCTGGCGCGAAGGTCGCCGGCGCCGTGTTCGGCGTGGGATCGCAGCGCAAGGGACGCGCCGTGGCGATCTTCGTGGTGGCGGACTCTGTGAAGGCGCCGTAGCAGTCGGCGCAGGGGCCGTGCGGTGGCGGGAACGGCACCGCAGACGGTCGCGCAAGGCGTGCCTCAACGTCAGCGGGGGCATTCAGGTCGGCGGCAGCGCGGTGGGGCACGGTGCGGTCGTCCGGCTCCTCATCTGACCACTTCATCGGCCACGTAGCCGTGAAGTGGTGCGATGGGCCCGTCGTATCAACGGCACTGCTCGACGCCGAGTTCGTCGGCGATGATGTAAAAAAATGCGTCAGGGGACATCACGCGAGCAACCGATACGCCTTGCACTCCGTCATGTGCAATTGCGTTTGGTCGACGAACACGCGCAGCGTGGCCAGCAGCTGCGCCGACGACAGCCCGGCCGTGATCAGGAGCGGAATCTGGGCGAGAAACCACAACCCGTTGTCGCTGTCGAATCGCACCACCAGGCTCCGCCTGTTCAACCGCCGCACCAGTTTCACGCGGTCGCGCGCCGGCGTCGTTTCGGCGAACGGATACAGGCGGCTGATCATGATCAAGTCGGATTGTTCCCCGAGTGTCGTGAGCAGCACTTCGCCGACACCCGTGAACACGGTCACACCGCCCAACGCATCTACCCGCGTGTGATAGCCGCCACGCTCACAGATCAGGGCGATCAGGGCCGGCGTCACCTGGCCTAACGGATGCACCGGCGCGCTGTCCGGATCGCGCACCGGTGGCACCGGGGCCACACGGTCGATCGCGCCCGTGCTCAGGTTGAGGACGTACGCGTCA
>CAIUOO010000240.1 GCA_903900795.1 uncultured Gemmatimonadota bacterium
GCGGGAATCAGATCGTGCCATCGTTGATCCGCCATGGGCAGCACGTTGGTGCCATGCAGCTGTTCCTGCCACCAGCGGATGAACCGGCACGTATTCTGCGTCCGCCGAACCGCGAGGAAATCAGGGGTGCAGGTGCCCATTTCCGGCACATCGGCCGCATCTGGCGCATCTGGCGCATCTGGATGCCGCGCGCCAGCGATCGCGGCAGTGAAGTTCGGGGTCAATACGACATCAGCGGTCGTGTCGAGCAGGCGGAAAGCATCGCGGAGCGGCTGATAGATCCGGATATGGGACGCGATGAACACAACGGTGTCGTATCCACGCGAGAACATCTGGTCGACGATCCAGGGCTGTGCGACGGAAGCCAACTCGGGCGTGTCGTATTGGAACAGGAAATCGTCCCCTCCCGGCAGCCCGAGCGATGCGAGGGGAATGGTCGTGAACTCGTCGCGCAGTGCGTCCGCCTGCGCTGTGTCTCGGGAAACGAGCACACAGAAGCGGTCGACTTCGGGGTGATGCTGGGCCACGCTCTGCATCAACGCCCTTACGAAATGGAGCGCGTCGCACGAAGCGAAAGTGACGATGCAAGGTTTCACGGTGCCAAAACTCCTCCGCGGCGACATGCTCTACGACCGTGCCGAGACGAATCGCCTGACGCGCGGGCCGATTCCGGTCTGGTGTGTCATGTCGGTACGCCAGACGGCACAATGTACATCATTTGCGATCTGACACGCAGGTCATCGCGCCGCGTGCGGCCGCTCCGCCATCAGCGCCGACTGCAGACCGCGCTGCGCTGTGCGCGACGGCCGACCGTGAAGACCCTCGACGACTTCGACTTCACCTGTCAGCCGTCGGTGAAACGCGATCAGCTCCAGAGTCTCGACACGCTACAGTGCCTCGAGCGCAAAGAAATGTCGTGTTTCTCGCGTCGCCAGGCAGCGTGAAAGGTCACTTGGCACAGGCGCTCGGCCACGCGGCGATCCAGCAAGGCCATCGCGTGCACTTTCGCGAAGCGCATTTGCTGCTCGAAGAGCTGACCGACGCCACGCTCGACGGCACGCGGAAACTACCACCGACCGCGGCCGTGACCGCCCTGCTGGATCGGCCGCTCCACCACGCGCACAAGCTCATTAGCGGCCCCCGCAGCTGGCGCACGGCATTTTAGACGCCGACCGACTCCTCGGTCACGGTATCCCGATAACCAGTCTCAGCTCGCTGGCGTGGTGGCCGGTTTTGCGGGGTCGATCAGTGGCCGGATTTGCGGTGTCCACTGAGGATGGAGTGGTTGGAGCAAGGGGGGATTGACCAGGCTGTCGCGCGCACACCGCGCCGTTGCGTGAACGCTACTTCATGCCAGCATGTGGAAACGACGTCCCATGAAGTTGAAGCATGACTTCGAATTTCCGTAAGTCGCTCTCGTCACGTCGATTAAGTGTTTTTCATACTGCGATCGCTCCTACGCTCAACTGAGACTCCTGGTCGCGGTCTCTCGGCACACGAATTGCCCTGTAGCGGGCCGTGCGCCGTCCGCCTCACTCCGTCGGAGTCCTTACGCCGCTCGCCGCTTTCTTCACACGCCATTTCGGCCGTAGCCAACCAGAGATTCGCATGCAACTTCGCCATCTGCTCATTGCCCTCAGCCTCAGCGCCCTGTGTCCCGCGCAGAGCACCGCGCAGGCCGCTACGCGCACGCAGACCAAGCACTTCACGATTACCCGTGCGCTGACGACGCCCGGCAGCGGAAACCTGGCTACCCTCGCCAGCACTGATCTCATCACCACCTTCTCCCCGTTCAATCAGCGCTTGGGTACGCTGACCAATGCCAACCTCACTTGGGGGGTCACACAAACAATCGGATTCACTGTTGCCAACAATGGCACTGGAGGCAGCATCGCCACAGGCGGCGGCGGCGGCTTCTACTTTAACGCTACTAACTTCAGCGGAAACGGGGGGGGGAACAGCAAATCACTCGCCTCCGGCGACTCTGGGACAACAGGCTTCTCCATCAACGATAGCTTTGATTTCGCGAGCCCATATGTCGGCGGCTACAACCCCGCCATACACGCTCTCTTCCTGGGATCAAGCGACTTCACCGTGAGCTATAACGCCAGCTTCAGCGGCAATTACGCCAATCTCGACGCAGCAAGCAGTACGGTCGACGCCGATGTGACCCTGACCTACAGCTACATCGCGGTGCCGGAGCCCTCCAGCATTGCCCTGACCGGGCTGGCGATGGTGGGTGCTCTGGTCGGCATTCGCCGCCGTCGCCGCTGAGATCGGCCGGGTCCGCCGCGATGCGGGCTGGCCGCTGATTCTTGGATTGCGTTGGCATGCCGGTTGTTCGTGCGCCTCGAGCTGTTTGATGAGGAGCAGGCCGCCGGCATGCTCACCTGGCCGCACTTGGGCTTGCATGTCCATACGTCTGTCTGGGTGCCGGAGGACGAGCGCACAGACATCGTTCGGAACTTTTTCTGTTAATCCGACCCCAGGAACGCAGGTGGAAGATCATGACTCACACCAATAGCCAGCCGCTCGCAAGTGCCGAACTACCGGTGTTAGCTATGAGTGACGAAGCCTTTTGGCAGGACATATACACGCCGCTAAACGAAGCAAGGGAAGCCGCCCCATTCGCGCGGACTACGGATGGCGCGCTGTACGCACTTCGCCTCGACGATGTCGAACATGTACTCAAGGATCCTCGTTTCGTAGCGGCCGATTTACTGGCGATGATGGGAATGGGTTCAGGTCCAGTGTGGGAGTGGTGGCAACGATTGATGTTTTCGCAGAGCGGCGAAGCGCATACCCGTCTACGGAGTTTGGTGAGCCGCGCATTCACCGTACGCAAGATCGAATCGATGCGACCGCGTATTGCTGCTATCGCCGCAGAGTTACTTGAGCCAGCCTTTGAGACTGGTGAGCTTGATCCGATGCGTGGGCTCGCTCATCAACTTCCGGCAGAAGTCATGTCCGAACTGCTCGGAATTCCGAAGGCGGATCGGGAAGCGTTTAAAGGCTGGACGACCGACCTCGGGCTTGCATTTGGAGCAGCATTTGATCCGGAGGTCCGCGTCAGGGTTGAGCAAGCCTTGGTCGACCTCGAGGCGTACGTGCACGCACTTGTCGAGGCCCGTCGTTCATCACCTGGCGACGATCTCTTGTCCGAACTCTTGGTTGCCGAAGAAGCGGGCGATCGTCTGAGCGTGCAAGAACTCGTTGACCTGATCGAGAATTTGATGTTTGCCGGCCACGACACAACTCGCGGGGCACTTGGAGTTTCGTTCGCGCTGCTGGCCGATTTCCCCGAGCAAATGCAGCTTGTTACAAAAGATCTGTCCCTCATACCTCCTCTGGTTGAGGAGATCCTGCGGTATGAGGCGATCACCATGTCAACGGCTCGAATGACGGCTGTAGATATTGACTTCGCCGGGTATCGTATCGACGCCGGAACGACTGTAGGCGCATGTCTACCAAGCGCCTCACGAGATCCTCGGCGTTTTGACGCTCCCGATAGTTTCAACGTTCGACGTGTTGATGTCCGTCCACCGACGTTCGGCTACGGTGCACATTTTTGTCTTGGCGCTGCGCTGGCGCGTGTGGAGATGCAAGAGACAATGCGTCTGTTGCTTACGCGATGCAGTGCGGTGCACCTTGAGGCAAAGCCGCAATGGGTCCCGTTTGCGCATATTCGCCGTTTTGGTCAATTGCCTGTCACGCTTGAACTGCGCTAGCGATATTGTGTTGCCCACCCCACGGCTCATCGGCCGTTCCTTCGCGTCGCCATCAGAATGCATGCGATCGTCGCGATCAGCAGCTGTCTGCGCCATCCGGCGGCTGTTGCAGGAGGGGCGGACAGCCGCGTCGACTACCGGCCTCCCGCCGCCTGGGCGCCAAGCCGAGCCAGCTCCACCCGGGTCGCTGCCAGCTCCGCCTCGAGCGCCCGGTAAGCCCGCGACACCACTGCCGCCTCGTCGTCGGCGCGGAGGCGGAGATCGGTTCTCCGCCGGCGGATCTCCTCCACGGTCAGCTCGCCCAGCGCCGCGGCCCGAAGCGTCACCGTGAACTCCCCGTGCACCGTGGGGATCAGCTCGTCGACCTCGAGGCCCACCTGGCCGAGGATGCGGAGATCGAAGAGGACCGCCTCGAACGCCGCCGGCGTGAACCGCCAGCGGTGACCGCAGAAGTCGGGATCACGCCCCTTCGTGAGTTGGCGCTGCAGACGCGCGTGGTGGGGACGCGGATCGCCCATCAGCATCCGCTCCGGATCACTCTCGGCGAGCCCCCAAGCGATCGTCTCTGTCCCGCTACGGTCGAGGACAGCACTGGAGCTGAATTGCCGGAACGCGGCCCATGCCTCGGAGGCTGGCGTGGGGATCACCTGCGCCGCCTCGATCATCCCCGCGGCGGTGGCAGCCGGATGGAAGCGATCGAAGCAGCAGCGCTTGTCGGGGACGATCATCGCCAGGCTCCCACCCGGTGCGAGGAGCGCTTCGCAGTCGCGGAGGAAGCGGATCGGGTCGGGGAGATGTTCGAAATTGTGAGAGCTCACAATCCAGTCGACCTTTCCGGTGAATCCCTGCCCCCGGACGAGATCGAGGAGACGCGACGCATCGCCGACGAAATCGACCGGCTCGATCCGCTCGATCTCGGCGGGCTTCGCCCCCCTCTCCCGCGCCTTCTCGCGAAGCGCCACCTGATCGTAGCGGTCGACGACGAGCGTTCGGTATCCATCGCGTTTCGCCGCGACTGGATGCAGAAACGGGCCGATTTCGATGCCAAGGGATCCGGGACGAATCACGCGGAGAAGGGGGGTGAACCCGTGCTCGAAAGGCGCGGCGTCGACGGTCTTTCCAGCATTGCCGCTCATCGTTGTCGATCTCATGGCTTGCCACCGAGCACCTGCTCGCGGACGATCCGCCGCGCCTGCCGGGCGAGCCGCGAGGCCTCGCGGCGCAGCGTGTCGACCGTCCGCTTCCGGAGCTTGAGCGCTGCGACGCAGGTCGCCTCGTCGAGACGGACATGCACCCGGTGAAGCTCGCCGAGGAGGGCCGCGATCTCGGCCTCGACCGCCGAGACGTGGGCGGCGTGGGCGTGGATCTGCGTCCGGCTCGCCCGGGCCCAGGCCGTGACTCCCGCCAAGGTAGCGGCACGGCGCGGATCTGCCTGGGAGCGGCGCCGCGTTGCCGGGAGCGGCACCTCTGATCCCGCCTCACGACGGAGGTCGTGGTAGAGGGCATCGGCCTCAGGGAGGAGCGGGCGGACGAGCTCGGCCTGCTCCTCGATCGCCGCCCGATCGCCACCGAGGAGCGTGGGATCGAAGCAGGCCGGTGGCTTGCCCAAGGGCACGCCGAGGTGATCACGGATCGCGGCGAACGTGCGCTCCGGCTCCGCCTTCACCTGGTCCAGCTCGCGAACGAGACAGCGGCCGGGATGGCGGCGGGAAAAGTCGAGAAGGAGGCGGTTGGCATGGATCCAAGCGTGAATGGCCAGGAGCGGTTCGGAGGTCGTCGTCTGGTCGAGGCGCCGATAGAGCGAAACGGCCGACCCCCACGGGCTGCGGAAGACGAGCAGCCACGAGGCTTCCGGCACCTCCTCGCTCCAGAAAATGTAATTAGCCGTTATCAAGAACGCCCCCACCCGCTAGCCTGTGGGGGATCGCCATCCTTGATCGCGTGGCACAGCCTCACATAAGGCGTTGCCAGCACATGCCAACCCTCGTGGCCCACCCTCTCGCTCAGGGCAATGGCCCAGGCCGCATCTTCCTGCAGCGCAACAGCTGGCCGGGCGCGCCACAGCGCCGCTTTCATCGCAAAAGCCCGGCCATCAACGCCCTGGCCATGGTGCTGCAGCACCGCCCAGCCCGCTTGCCCCGGTGCCGCAGCAGGCAGGCCAGCGCCCCGGCCTTGCCAGTGCCCCTGGGCATCGGGGGCCAATCCGACGCTGAGCACTCGCTGGCCTGTGGCATCGAGCAGCTTTGGCGCCACCAGGCCCACACCCGGCCGGCAGGCCTGTGCCACCCATTCGCGCAGCCAGCCCGGCTGCCGGGGCGCCGGCCACGTGCCCGCAGACAGCCACAACAACACCTCCACCTGCTCGCCGGCCGCCGCCTGGGCAAACACCTGCGCATCGCTGGCATCGGCCAGCACCTCAACACCCCGCACAGGCACACGCCGCTCCAGCGCGCGCCACCAGCGCCGCCGCCCGAGCTGCGAAGCCTCGGGCATGGCCACGATCACCCGGACACCGTCCCAGGCCTGCTCCGCCACAGCCTGCAGCAACACCAGCAATTCCTGCCCGACTTCCCTGGCGCGAACCATCACCGTCACGCGGGGTTTGACCAAGGGCAGCGCAGGCTTGAAGCGCGCAAAAACCCCGCCGCAAGTGGCCAGCACCCGGCCCGGCTGGCCTGTGGCGCGCACGTGATCGCGCACCGCCGCCCGCCCCGCCACCGCCGCATACGACTTCTCGCGGTGGGACAAGGCGGTCGAACCAGCGATGGCCCGCCAGTGGTACAGCACATGGGCAATGTGGATGATCTGCCCGGCCTGCAGCTGGCGGCTCACGCGCAAGGCCAGATCCCAGTCCTGGGAGCCTTCGTAACCGCGCCGAAAGCCCCCCACGCGGCGCATCAGGTCCGTGCGGAACACGCCCAGGTGGCTCACGGCGTTTTGCGCCAGCATCAGCTCGGCATTCCACCCCCGCTTGCGGCAAGGGCCGTAATGATCACCCGCCTGCGTGCATTTGTCCTCATCGGAAAACACCATGCCCGCCTGCGGATGGCGCCCGATGGCCGCCGCGACATGCAGCAGCGCATCGGGGTGCAAGAGATCGTCGTGGTCGAGCAAGGCGCACCAAGCGCCGCCAGCCATGGCCAAGGCGTCGTTGGAGGCCACGCAGATGTGGCCGTTGCGCGCGCGGTGATGCAGCACGATGCGATCGTCCTGGCGCGCATGGCGCTCCAGCAGTAGCGCCACCCCGGCATCGGTGGAGGCATCGTTGACCACGCACAGCTGCCAGTGCGCATAGGATTGATCGCGCACCGAGGCAATGGCCGCCTCCAGCCACTGGGCTGGCGGATTGAACACCGGCATCAGGACCGATATGGTAGGGGCCTGGGCCGGCACCTGCGCCCACAAGGCGCGGCGCCGCGCAGCAGCGTGGGCCGGCAGTGCCTGCACCCGCACGTCATGGCCATGGCTGTGCGCCGTCTCCCAGAGCAAGTCGTCCGCATGCAGGCATTTGCCCGTGCTGGCCTCCAGCACGCGCACCCGGTGCGGCTGGCCATCGCACCAGCTGTTGGGCAGCACCACCTCAAAACCATGGCCCGCAGCGTGCGGGCCAGCGCCGCCCGCCGACACTTGAGCGACAGTGTGCCCATCGATCTCGACCCGCAGCCTGCAGCCTTGCGCCGGCGCGCGCGCATCGCGCACCCATCCGTGCAGCAGGCCATCGGACTCCAGCGTGACATCGCCCGCAATGGCATCGGCAAGGGGCAACACAAACTCCAGCGCACTGCCGTTGAGCAGCACCAGCTTGCCCCCGACGCGCACCCCGGCATGCACGACATGCGAGCGCCCGTCAAACACCGCCGCAGGCAGGGCAAACTCAAACCCATGGCTGCCATGGCCCACGCCCGCCGCCCGCAGATCTGGGCGGAACTTGTCGGCGCGGCAGGAGCCGATTTTTCTTTGGTCCAGAAAAATCTCCACCAGACATGACGAAGCGCACGCCCCGTCCCGCGCCCAGCCATGCAAGCGTGCATGGACGATGGTATCGATGTGCCCGATCACCGTTGCCAAGGGCGCCCCAGTCCTGTCCGCCGGGCAAAGCAGGCTTGCAAAAGCAGGCTTGCAAACGCAGGCATCTTCAGACAATACTGCGCGCCCGGCTTCGCCATCCACGCCCGGAGGGTATCGGTGAAGATGCTGTTCACCACAACAACAGTGACGCCGGAGAGAATGCGTCCTGACTCGACAAGGCGCTGTATGTTGTTCCATTTTTCAGCGGTGAGGCGGCCCATATGCCTAGGATAGGTCGGCCACTGGCACTTCGGCAAGCGTTGGCCGAGTGGGGCGGATCATGAGGAGCAACCACCGGAGCTGATCGGGACACGCCGGTTCCGTTGTGCAGAGACATAACCGCAGCGACACTCCGTCCATGCCCCTGCCAAGACGACTCGCCGACACCACCGTTGCCCTGCTGACGCTGATCCGCCGCCACCAGCGGATCCACGACTTTTGCCTGCGCACTGCAGCGGCGCTTGAGAAGCTGCCCGGCGGCGGGCCGCTGGTGCGGTCGGTCCAGGAAACCCAGCGGCCACCTGTTGCACCCTACACAGAGTGGATCGCCCGCTTCGACACGCTGAGCGAATCGGATCGTAGGGCGATCACCCGCCACATCGACCGTTTTCCCAACCGGCCGACGTTCTCGGTGATCATGCCGATCGTTGCCACCGATGTAAACTGGCTCAGGGCGGGCATCGA
>CAIUOO010000241.1 GCA_903900795.1 uncultured Gemmatimonadota bacterium
AATCCGGCGCGAACATTCCCTCGGGTACCGAGGCTGCGCGGCGTCCGGTGGTCGTTGGCGATAGCCCGGTCCAAATCCGCCAAGACCTCCGGTAACGGGCGCTCCTCGGCGCGACCCAGTGCCCCTCGGAGGTAGTACGCAAGGCCGTCGCGCGGGTTCAACCGGATGGCCTGATCGAGTTCCCGACGCGCCTCCGGCAGTAGCCGCCGCTCCAAGAAAGTCTCGGCCCGATCGGTGTACTCGCGAGTGACCACACGCCGGATGTCGGACTCGAGGTCCAGCAGCAACTGGCTTGCCCGGGCGAACTGCGGATCGATTTGCGCCGCCGCAGAAAGGTGGGTTTGCGCTGCACGGTCATCGCCACTATCCCGCGCCGCCAGTCCCTTGCCGTATTGCTCCAATGCGTCCAGGGAGCGAGTGAGTGGAGCGTTGAAGGCCTGCGTTTCCTGCGGAGTCAGACGGACATCGATGTCCTGCAGCAAGGTCCGACCAAGCCGCTTTTGCACATCAAAGAACTGCGCGAGTGGCCCCTCCTCCGACCTTGCCAACGCCACGTCACTGGTTTCGGTGCGGACGAGTCGAACGTCAAGGCGAAGGGTTGCGTCGACCACGGTGAAACCACCAACGATGATGTGGGTGGCGCCAAGACCCCGACCCACGCGCTGTGCTGTTTTCGGGTCAATGAATCGCGACTCCGACAGCTCCATCTCCTTGAGCAATTCGCGCAGTCGGTCGCGCTCGACCACGCGGATCGCAGAGGAACGCGCCAAGTCGGTCACGAACATGTCGGCCAATGCCTTGCCCAAGTACTCGTAGCGTGGCACACCGGAGTTGTTGCGGAACGTCCCGATCGCGACGGTCCGCTGCTCCGCAGCCGGTTGGGCTGATACCGGGGAGAAACCAGCCACCAGCCAAGCGATGTTGGCAGCGATCGCTCGACGGCGAGTCGGACCGGTGCCCCGGGATGCGCGATGCTTGTGGGGTCGCGTCGTATTCATATGCATAGCGAATGGTGATGGACTCCGTCGGTTCACGGCGCGATTCCCAACCACAGCGCGTCGTCGGCTCGGCGCGAATTAACGATTAGACGCATTGCCGGCGGCGCGGTCCCGGTAGTGTTGCTGCAGGTCGTTCTCGGCACGCGTGCGCTGGTCGAGGATCTCGGCGAGACGCTTCTCATGCGTCGTCACGGCTTCGTGAAACGCGTCGATCTGCTGCGGGGTCCCGTCGGGCGCGTAAATGGTGAGTGCCTCGACTTCAACGCCCCTAGCAGCGATCAGCGCCCGGTTCCGGTGCAACACGAGGAAATCATAGGCCCCGCGATCACCGAACAGGCGGATCGCCGGCGGGGCCGCGATCAGCAGCCAGATCGCGACCAGCAGCACCACGCACAATGGACGGTTCTTGGCATAGGCGAACTCCACCTTCCGCAGGAATCCGCTCTCCAAATTGGTGTTGGCGGCGCGCGCAAGACGCTCCTGCGGCGCGAGCCGAACAGCGCGGTCCAGTTGCCTCGCGTCCGTCGCGCGCGCTCGCTCGAGAACGGCCACCTGCTCATTGGCCACGATGGCCGCCTGGACGTCCCGCTGCACCACGACCACCTGCAGCGGCGCGGCAACGGCAACCGCCAGCACGCCCGTGACCATCAGGATCACCACCGCCCGCAGGACGTCCAGCGAGAACAGCGCGAGACGATCCGTGCGCCGCCCTGCCAGCCCAACCGACAGGCGGAGGAGGTTGAGGACGAAGAGCGCGAATAGGGTCGCAAGCGCGAGCGCGCCGATCCAGTGGAGCACCGTCCAGAGGACACCGTCCGCCTCGGATGAGAACACCTGGCGCGCCATCAAGTATCCCGACACGAACGCTGCGGCCGTCGTGAGCCAGATGAAGAGACCGAGCGCGGCGAAGCGCACCTTCTCCGACACCGGACAGTCCGGGTGTTGGAGGATGACCGGGTCGGCACCGGCCGCCCACCAGCACCGCTGGTCAAGAGAGGACTGGTCCTCCTCACTCATCGGGCACCCCCGGACCGCCGTCCCATCGCCGTAATCCACCCCTCGATGGCAGCACGCTGGTCGCTGGTCGGCGCCGTCACGTTGCCCGTCCATAGCGGCGGTGACGCCACCGGACCCTTCCAGTCGAATGTCGTGCGAAACCGGTCGAATGCGCGAAACGATTCGGGCCTTACGGCCGTGAGGTGCTGCTCCACGAGTCCATCGTTCCGCGCATGGCTTCGTTCCAATTGCTCGATGGCGCGACGGTTGCGACGCTCGAAGTACGACGCCAGATCGCGTTGGTGAAGCCACACGAGTCCCTCACCGGCACACAACAGGACGGCGACGAGAAGCGACACCAGCGCCAGGCTGACGGGTGCCCCGGTCCACATGTCGCTGAGCCGCTCCCGCAGCAGCCCGGAGTCGTTCAGGGACCGACGGTAAGCCCGGGTGTTCTCGGTCAATCTGGACGAACCAGCCTGTTGCCACTGTGCGAGCATCGAGTCGATGGCCTGCATGCGCCGACGCAGGCAGGTCCGCACGATCTCCCGCTGCTGCTCCGCGGCGTATCCTGGCGGCGCAGCACACACCTCCGTTGGCGTGCGTTGCGCGGATTTTCTGGCGGCCTCGCCGCCAGCGAGAGGCTCCCCACCCGTGGGCAGCCCCTGCGGAGCGACGCGTACCGGGTCGATGAGTTGCACGTATTCCCGCTGCAGCGTCGAGGTGACCACCGGCTCCTGCGTGAAATCGCGTCGGCTTGCCTGAGCGGACACATCGGCGCTCACGCGCCGAAACACCACATTGATGTCCGCGGGGCTGGCGATGTGCCGAAGGATCGCCGCGGTGAACAGGCCGTTCACCCCGGGGGTCCCGTCGAGCGCCACCTTCCCGGGCTTCGCGGCCATCGCGATAAAGCTGTTGGTTCCGCCATCGAGTACCGCAAGGCCGCCGGTCGAGACTCGGAAACCGTCGCTCTCGAAGCTGCGGCAGGCGTCGAGGATGATCACCTGCAGCTGCGGCGACCGCCGACTGACGGCTTCGAGGATGCGCGTCACTTGGATCCCGGGCACCCGTTCGGCGTCGAAATCCACCGGCACCAAATAATTGTGTCCGTCACGCTGGTAGCCATGCCCCGAATAGGCGAAGACACTGATATCGCCCGGATTCAACCCGTTGATGTAACGAAAGATCTTGAGCTGCAGGGAGTCGGCAGGGTCATCGACGGACAGCGCAACCGCGAAGCCCATCGACTGCAGCTTGGCGGCCAAGTCGCGCGCGTCCTTTGCCGGGTTGATCAGCACCCCAGCATGTACATACTGCTGGGCGCCAATGACCAGCGCCTTCCGGATGGTGCCACGCCCGGGGACGGCGGCGCCCCCGACAGCCAGCCGCTCAGACAACTGGGCCCGCTGCAGCTGCAGCCGGTTGTCGGCCGCAACCAGCACGTCGCGCTGTCGGGACAGGTGCACGGCGACCCGATCGTCGATCAGCATCCCGATCCGCTGCGCGGTACCTCCCCAGCCAACCGCCAGCAGCAACGGCTGCGTCGCGAGCAACGCCGCCACAAACAGGAATGCCGGCCAGATGATCCCTGGCTTCCAGTCCTTGACGGCCGCCTCTCCCAAAGCCACACCGGGACCGCCGGCGCTCATCAGCAGCCGACCCATCCGGGACACCAGCAGCCAGGTCCCTAACCCGAACAGCGTGCCGACGGTCCAGCCGGCCAAGCCGCCGTGCATGGAGATGTTGGCGGCGATTCCGGTGGCCAATGCGATCGCGAGGAACGCGGCTTGGCGCAGGAGCGCAATTCGCGCCAACCGGTGGCGCGCCTCCGGCGGCAGCTCCTCCAGCACCGCGGCGTCAAAGCCCGCAGCCACGACAAATTCAGGGATCGGCACCGGACGACGTCAGGGCTCGTTGGTGGTCCACTGCTGCTCGACGTAGCGCTCGGGGTAGGCGCTGATATCGGTTTCCAGCCGTTGCTGATGCGTGGCCAGCGCGATATCGGTCAAGTGCGCCTCAACCCGCCACTTGCCAAGTTCCCTGGACGCGATGGCCTCTGCCTCGGCATACCGCGCCATCTTGACCTCGCGCAACTCCCCGGGCCTGCCGTCAGCGCCTGGCCGCAACGCCCCGGTGACGTCAATTCCCCGGCGGGCAAGGGCCAGCCGCTTCTCACTTTCTGTGAAGTATTCGTACGGGCCGGCGATCAGCATCAGCTTGAAGATGATCGGGGCCACTTCGATGACGATCAGCAGCAGCATCAGCAGGTTCGAGGCGGTTGGAGAGACCTCGTGGGCAAGCTCGATGCGACGCATGAGGCCATTGTCTCGTCCCGCATTCTTCCGATTGATCTCGTACTCGACCTCGCGCTTGACCTCCATCTTGTCCTTTCGGCCCTGCAGGCTCACCCGTTCCCGCTCCAGCCCTTCCACCTGCGGCTTCACCTCGGCGCGCGCCTGCTCCAGCCGGCTCTCGACGTCGCGCAGGCTGGCCCGCAGGGCGGCGGCGACGGGACCGTCTCCCTTGACGCGACCAGTCCCCCCGGACCCGATCTCCACCGCCAGCTTGTTCTGGACGTCCTCCCGCTGCTGTTCCAGCGCGGTCACCTTGGACTCCCGCGCGGCGACGGCGGCACTCACGCGCGCGAGCTCGGCGTCGAAGCGATCCGATTCGTTCTTGAGCTTTGCGTCGGTGCGTGCGTTGAGCTCCTGCACCTTGTCCAGCTGTGCGAGGGTCAGCGCCGCATCGATCTCGCTTTTCATCACGCGGATCTCCAGCGGTGCCGCCAGCACGATGCCGATGAGCACCGCCATGATCAGGCGCGGAAGCGCCGTTCGGAATTCGGCAAACGAGATGGTGTCCTTGCCGTCGCCCGGCCCGCTCGCCGCGACGATGAATCGGTCGAGGTTGAAGATGACCAGTGACCAGATCAGGCCAAACACGAGCGCACCGATGGCGCCCAATGCCACTAGACCGCTCATTGCGCCGGCAGCCGGAGCGCCGCCACCCATCAATTCCTCCGACGGACCGAACACCGTCCAGAAGGCATAGCTCCCGGAGAGAAACGCGAGCAACCCCGTCGCGGCCACGACGCCCCCGATCCCCTGAATCTTGACGACATCCGAGTTCGGGCAGTGCGCAAGCAGGCTCTTGTCGGCGCCGGAGCAGAAGATCAAGAACCGTGAGAGCGCCGTGAAGTGCCGTCCGTTTTCGCGCTGTTGTTCATCACTCATTGTTCCAGTCTCCCTGTGTACGTGATGCGTGGTTCGTCTTGAGCGAGATCGCCCCCAGGTTCACGCGTGGCTCGCCAAGCCGACGCACCGGGGGAAGTCGTACTACAGGCACCGGCAGCGGGGACAGCACAGGCCCCGGCGGGACCGCCGCCGCCGCCACCGGCCGGACCAGCGGCGGGGGCAACGCAACGACGCCGGGCAGATCGGCCCGGATCGGGATCGTCGTCGACGCCTCCCCGAAAGGATTGCGGAGGTCGATCGTCACCTCGCCCGGCGGCAGGACATCCACGACCAGGTCCCGCTCGCCGCCGTAGAACCACAGCCGTTGCTGCTCGACCGCCCCGTTCGGGGACGCGAGCGACAGCGTGAGCCGGCCCCACCCCGAGATGGCGACGCGCAGCTGGGTCCGCCCCCCCCGGAGCACGAAATCCGCCTTCGTGACGCCCCGAAGCACGGGTGCATCGAACAGGCTCATCGGCCTCCCCCTGGCG
>CAIUOO010000242.1 GCA_903900795.1 uncultured Gemmatimonadota bacterium
CACAGTGGCCACACCGTCGCGCCCAGCCGGCCGGCCACCGGCTCCTATGCGGGGCCGCTCACGTTTCAGCTCGCCAGTGCCTCGGCCGCCTGGTTCAGCGAGCGCGTCGAACTGCTCAACGAATTCAGCTACAACGTGTCCGGTACCGACAGTCTCGGGGCCGCGCGGAACGTGGCGAACTTCGTGTATCTGGGGGTTCGTCTCGGTGAACACGGGGTGCCGTACGTCTTTGGCGATGTGATTCACGTGGCGGACAATGACCTGCACGTGTACCCGTTGGAGAAGCGCAAGATCGGTGTGGGCTACCGGTATGATTTCACCCCGTTGGTCAATCTCAAGGCACAGGTCGAGCGACGCAGTGAACGTAACGTGCACGATGACCACATGAACTCCACTAGCACGGACCGCCACGGTCACCTCACGCACGCCTTCGGGCTTCGCGTGCAGCTGGCGTACGGTTTCTAAGAGGTGCCCATGTTGATCTTACGATTCTGCCTGCTGCTGGCCGTCGCCACGCTGCTGCCGTCATGGCGTCCACTCGCCGCGCAGGTGGCGGCCGGCGTGCCGGCGCCCTTCGACTTCGTTGTGGTGGCCAACGGCACCGATCTCTCCGAGGTGAGCGTCCCTGAGCTTCGCCGTATCTTTCGCGGTGAACAGTCGATCTGGCCCACCAAGCAGCCCGTGACCGTGGTGCTGCCGTCGGCGCGCGCGGACTTCACCGATCTCTTCGCGCGTCAGGCGCTGGGAATGACGCGGGCCGCCATGCAGCGCTACTGGCTGGCGATCGTGTTTCAGGGCCGCGCGAATCCACCGGTCCCGCAGGACTCTGCCGCCGAGGTACTGGCGTACGTTCAGCGCACTCCGGGTGCGGTCGGGCTCGTCCCCGCGGTGACGCCCGGCATCCCCAAGTCACTTGTGATCCGCGTGAAGAACTGACGCGGGCTGCCGTCACCGCCCCCTCTCTCCCACCGATACGTCGAACGCCGCCGTCTCCACCGTACCGTTGCGCCGCACCTGTACGAACACGCGGTACGCCCCGACGGTCGGAAAGGCGAAGGGGAACGCGAGCGCGGCCGGCCCCATGGCGTGCATTGCGTGCGCACCACTGTCCACCGTTTCCGCGCTAGCCATCACCGCGGCGATCTGCGCCGAGTCGAGCAACGTCGTGTCACCGCGCTCGCGGCGCATGAGCTGCGCCTGCGCCGTCATGCTCGCCGTGCCCATGGGATGCAGGTGCATGAACACGCCAGCGTCTCGGCGCAGCACCATCGCGTGTCCACCCATGCCCATGTACGGCGTGAGCGTCGAAGGGGTACCATCAGCGTTCGTGACCGTGGCCACCAGCCGGAGATCGCGCCCCACGTCCACGCGTGCATCAGCGGTAAGCACCATCATGCCGCCACTCGCCAAACGATACGCCGCACCGAGCGACACGGGTGAGACTGCGCTCCATGCGTCATCACGGTCGAGCGCGGGCAGCACGGCCGCACTCACCGCCGCGGCGGCAGCCCCATTCTCGCCGGGCACCACCGGGGCCACCGGCACGTCGATCGTATCTACCAGCGTGCGCTGGGCGCCGTTCTGCAGCAGCAGATCGCCGAACAACAGGTACCGTCCCGCTGGCACTGGCGGCACGCGCGTTACGAACGTGTCGGCATTCACACGCAGCGGATGCAGATGCGCCAAGGCGCTCTCCGTGTCCGCGCCATCAGCGCGGATGAGGAACAGGTGCATCAACTTGCCGTGGTCGGGCATCAGCGGCGCAAAGCGATTCGTGCGCCACAGCGAATCGGTGATCGCTATCGCGAGCACGCGTTCGGCATCGACCAATCGAACGGCACTTTGCATCGCGATCGGCTTCAACATCCGACGCTGGTAGGCGCGCTCCTCCGCGTCCCACCACGTCGATCCGCCGAACAGCGCGAGCGCGAGCAGCGCCGCCCCGGAGGCCATCGCGATACGCGCGCCGCGCACACGCTCCGGCGGCGGTGATTGTCCGGGCGCCACCGGACCTTCGCGCACCGCCGCCCCGATGATCGTGAGCATGCCGGCCACCAGGAGCGTGCCGAGCGCGAGCAGGACCGCGCCCATGCCGCGCTCCATCCCCAGCGTGCGTGTGGCACTCGTCTGCATCGGGACGACCACCGAGCCGCTGCCGGCGGGCCCCTCCACCGCGACGTACACCGAGTACACGTTCGCGGTCATGATCCACAAGTCGTGCGCCCAGACACCGGAGTCGCCGGGTACCAGGGCGGCGTCTTCCGCCGGTGGCGCGCCCTTGGTGCCCACGTTCCACTGCGCCGCACGCACCGTGACGCGCGTTGGAGTGCCACTCAGCACACGCACCGTGATCGGCACCTGCGCCGGCACCACGCCCGGCGGAGTGATCAGCACGCGCACCGGATAGCCACCGGCCTGCCCTTCGAACACCACCTGATTGGTGCCGATATGTCCCGAGAACAGCACGAAGGCCAACAGCGCGCTGCCGAGCACCGTGAGCCGCGCGCCGAGGCGGGACAACAGCCCGCCGGGTCGCGCTTGGCGCGCGGCGGTCACCGACGCACCGAGCGCAGCCAGCTGCCCCATCCGAGCCCGGCCCGCGCCGACAACACGGCCAGCACGAGGGCCACACCAACGGCGCGCACCGTCTGCGAGGCCGACTCGATCGCGAATCGGCGCATCGGCCGCAACCAATCGGGCGGCATCTGGTACGGAATGTTATCCGTGTTGAAGAACCAGTTCCGCGAGCCGTCGCTCACCAAAAAATTTGCGAACGGCCATTGCGTGGCCATATGCACGGTCAGAAACAGCACGCCCAGCGCGATGGCTTGGAGCCAGACACCGCGCTCGCGAATGCGCGGCATGATCACGTCAATCCCGATGGCGGGAAGCAACAACAGCAGCGGAAAGTCCAGCGAGACCATGTGCGTGACCGCCGTGCGGATCGGCCCCAGCTTGGGCGATCCCTCGAATAGCGGCAACATCCACAGCTGTACGCACATCACCAGCGTATACACGGTCGCCGTGGCGGTGGCACCGTAACGCAGCCGCGTGCTGCGCGCCGCCGCGACCAGCGCGAGCGGGAAGACCAGCGACGAGACCACGTAGAAGCTGCCCAGGTGCATCGCCTCGCGATCGTGATACTCGGTCGTGAATACCGACAGCATCACGAGGACCAGTCCACCGGTGTAGGCCACGATGTACGGCGCCATACCCAAAGCCTCTGCATGGCGATCGGCTTCACGTCCCTGCACGGCCACCGCCATGATCAAGGCGCCGCCGAGAATCGTGATGAAGCCCAGCGCCAACAGCGCATGCGGCGGACTGATGATCTTCACATCGAGTCCGTAGGCGGCATGCCACCAGTCGTCGAATGGCGCCGACGTCAGCATCGCGACGCCCCCCCAGATGCAGAGCCATCCCCCGAGCGGGCCATTGAACAGGCGCCACACGGTCACGCCGTTGGCCGGCTTCGCGTCCGAGACGAACGAACGACGCAGCACCTCGAAGCCGCACGCCAGCCCGGCCACCGCCCCACCAGTGTAGATCGCCAGATGGGCCGGCGTCCAGAAGGTGTCGCGGCCGATGGTCATGTGCCACGAGATGTCCCAGATCAGCCCCACGATCACGCTGGTGGCGGCGAAGACCACCGCCGCCAGCTGCCACGGCATCGCGCCCTCCGTCGCGCGCGCGGCGGCACGCGCGCGGTCACCGGTCGCCATCGGGAGAGACGCTACATCCATGTTCATGTCCATTATCGGGGGGCGCGAATGCCGCGGGCGTCCAGCAACAGCCGAACAGAATCACGCGGCAGTGGGTTCACGCGTCCGGCCCGCGTGGACACCGGGGTCGCCATCAGCAACGCATCATACAAGGCCTCCTCCGTCGCTTCCGTTACCGCTTGAAACAACGCCGACATCGCTTCGTTCCCCACCTCGTCGTTGGTGGACAGCGGGGCATCCGGCGAGCGACGCACGCGGGACGACGTGGAGAAGGCAATCACGTAGTCACCCGATCCGTTCGAGGCGCTCGAACCGGTACGGGCCAGCCCCATGACGGCCCGCGCGCCCATCCGCTCGAGGTTGCGCGACAGGATCGGCGCGTCGGTAGCAATCACGATCATGCACGATCCGTCCCCCCGCTCGGCGCCGACGTCTCCCGGGCTGCCAGCCGCGCGCTCGACATCGCGCTGAAAGGCGTAACGCCCCAGCAACTGCCCGACCGGCACCCCCGCCATCTGCAACACGCCGCCGTAATTGCCCTGCACGATCACGCCCACGGTGTAGCCGCCCAGTGAGGCCGGCAGCTTGCGCGACGACGTGCCGATGCCCCCCTTCCAGCCGAACATCACGGTACCGTGCCCGGCACCGACGCTGCCTTCGGCCACGCGACCGGTGTCGGCGTTCGCCAAAGCCCGGTTCACGGCGGCGGCGATACCGGGCCGCGCCCGCGTGGCATTCAGCTGCCCATCGTTGGTTTCACCGACCACCGGATTGATCGACCGCACGTTCGCGTTTTCGGGCTTCGCCAGCATGTACTGCGCGAGCGCCTCGCCCGCCTGCCAGATGCACAGGGTACAGGTGAGCAGGATCGGCGTTTCGAGCTCGCCCAGTTCCCGCAGCTGGGTCACCCCCAGCAGCTTGCCGAAGCCGTTGCCCACATGCAGCGCGGCCGGTACGCGATCACGGTACAGGTCACCGCCATGCGGCACGATGGCCGTGACGCCGGTGCGGATGGAGTCGCCCATGGTGACCGTTTCATGGCCCACGCGCACGCCGGCCACATCGGTGATGGCATTGTTGGGTCCCGGGGTGAACACGCCGGGAGCCAGCCCCATGGCGCGCGCGCGCGCTTGGGCGCCGACCGGTGCCACAGCGGCGCTCACCGCCACACCGATGGCAACGAGGCGAGTGCATGTACCAGAGAACTGAATCATCGGAGTCATAGAGGCGGACTGACGGGGAGGACGGTGATCCCTGCATATTGCGCGCATGTCGCTTCGCCCGCTTTACGGACATGCCGCTCTGCGGCATCGGCTCACGGCGGCGGCCGCCGATGACCGGCTGCCGGCCAGCCTCATGCTGCAGGGTCGACGCGGTGTCGGCAAGCAGCGCCTCGGACTTTGGCTGGGCCAGTACCTGCTCTGCGAGCGCGCCCTGTCGGAGCGCCTCGAGGAACCGTGTGGGGGCTGCCAGCACTGCCGCTACACCGAGCGCGGCATGCACCCCGACCTGCACTGGTTCTTTCCCCGGCCCCGTCTGAAGGACGGCGATGCGTCCCCGGACGACGTGAAAGCCGATTATAGCGAGGCGATCGCCGAGCGCATGGAAGCCGAAGGGCTCTGGGCACCGTCGCTGGGCACCGAGGGACTGTACGTCGCCACCGTTCGCGCGTTGGTGCATCAGGCGTCGCTGCGGCCGGCGATGGCGAAACGAGCCGTGTTCGTGGTCGGCGACGCCGAACGCATGGTCTCGCAGGAAGGCGCGGATCAGGCTGCGAATGCGTTCCTCAAATTGCTCGAGGAGCCGCCGCCGGGCACCACGATCATTTTGACCACCAGCGAACCAGGCAACCTGTTGCCCACGATCAAGTCGCGCGTGGTCGCGATTCGGGTCCCCACCCTGAGTCGCGCGGATATCGAGGCGTTTCTCGGGGACGCCGTGGTGGAGCGCAAGCTGGCCCGCGTGCCGCGCGACGAGGCGCTGGCGCGGATGAATGGCGCGCCGGGCGAGCTGTTCGCGGGTGAATCGATGGCCGCGGCGTTCGCGGCCGCTCGTCGCCTGCTCGATGCCGCCTTACAGCCGTCCACACCGGACGGTGTCGCCGACCGCACGAAGGCGGCGGCCCGCCAGGGCGTGGCGGGGGCGCGCGGGGCGTTCACCGATACCCTCGAGGCGCTCACGCATCTGTTGCACGCGCGCGCCAAACAGCTCGTGGACGCCGGCCGTGATGCCGACGCCCGACGCTCCGCATCGGCGGTGGTACTCGTTGAGTTCGCGAAGGCCAAAGCGCAGGGCAATGTGAGCCCGCAGCTGCTTGGTGCGTCGCTGCTCTCTTCCCTTCATCGGACCCTTCGCCCGTGACTCCAAGCAAGCCGG
>CAIUOO010000243.1 GCA_903900795.1 uncultured Gemmatimonadota bacterium
AGCACGGGGTTGTGGCGGGCCCCCGTGAGGGCGGCCATGTACAGCATGTGGCGGACCTCCGCGCGCCCGCCCCAGCAGCTCCGCTGGCCGCGGAAGCGCCCCGAATCGTTCGCCAGCGGGGCGATCCCGACGAGCTTGGCGATGGCGCGTCGGGAGAGCCTCCCCAGCTCGGGCAAATGCGCCAAGAGCAGATGCGCCGTCTGCGCGCCGACGCCGGGGACACTTTGCAGGAGCGCGTCTTGCGCCTGCCACACCGGACTCTGTTCGATCCACTGATCCAGATCCGTGTTCGCGTCGGCCAGCGCCTGCTCGAGAAAGCGGATGTGCTGCGTGAGACTGCTCCGCACACTCGCCCGCGCGTGCTCCAGCCGTTGGCGCTCCGCTTTGAGCATCTCGACGAGCTGGCGGCGGCGATCGACCAGCGCGGCGAGTTCTCGCGTGGCCTCGTCCGGCAGCGCGCGCGGCACCGGCTGCACACGCGCCGCATAGCGGGCCAGCAGCACGGCATCCAAACGATCCGTCTTCGCGAGCTGCCCCATGCTGCGCGCGAAGTCGCGCACCTGCCGCGGATTCACCACCGCCACGGGCAGCCCCGCCTGGACACACGTGGTCGTCAGCAGCTGGTGATACCGCCCGGTCGGCTCGACCACGATGAGCTCCGGCGCGAGCGGCCCCAGCTGCGTGAGCAGCGTGGCCATCCCGGCCGCATCATTCGTCACCTGCCACATGGCGCCACCCTCGACGGCCACGTCCAACGTCTTCGCACTGACATCAATGCCGATGAAGCTCATGGTCTCCTCACGCGGTCGTGATCGCGCGCGCCCGGCCTTGTGAGATACGGGGTCGAACCCCAAGTAGCGGTTCGGGCTGGTGGCGATCAGTGACGCGGCGCTCGAACTAGGGAACGGGCTCGACGGGCCCTGGGGAGCAACGAGCTGCCGCGACCCTGAAGATGCACGAGAAATCGTGGACCGTGGAGACATACAAGGGAGCAGGGGGGAGGGAATCAGGGGGCAGGGGGCAGGACTGCGGAAACGCGGTCCTGCCCCCTTTCCGCATGGGCCGTCCTGCCTCCTGCCCCCTGATACCCTCCCTCCTGCTCCCTAGGGAGTTTTCAGTTTCTACCCCGCCGTGGCGCGCAGGACTTATTAACTGACTAGTCAGTCATTAACTTTCCCCTGTGCCCCTCACCGAAACCCATCGCCGGCGAGCGCCCGAGGCGCGACCCACCCAGATCCTCGACGCCGCGTTCCATGAATTCGGCGAACATGGACTGGCCGCCGCCCGCCTGGACGACATCGCCAAGCGGGCGCAGGTGGCCAAGGGCACCATTTACCTCTACTTCCCAAACAAGGAAGCGCTGTTCCGGGAGATGGTGCACACCACGATCGTGACCGCGCTGGCCGAGGCCGAAGCGTCTCAGGCTGGCCTGCAATCGGAGCCGGCTGAGGCGCAACTGCGCCGGCTCGGACAGGGCTGGTGGACGTTTCTGCGGACCGAGCGCGTGCAGGTGCTGCAACGCCTCGTGTCACTCGAGCTCGGGCAGTTCCCCGACCTCATGCAGTTCTACGCCGACGAAGTCATCGCCCGAGGGCGTCGTCTGGTGTCGGGCATCATTGCCCGCGGCGTCGAGCGCGGCGAGTTCCGCCACGTCGATCCGCAGACCGCGGCCCGCATGTTCTCGTCCATCTGGATGTCGCACAGCACGTGGTGTGCGCGCCGTGAATTCTTCAAGACCCTCGGCAGCGACGAGCACGTGCTCGACGAAATGCTCGAGTTTTATCTCTACGCCCTGCGGCCATGACCCCACGCCTGCTCCTCCTTATCGCCGTGATCTCGACGGCGGGCAGCACCCTGCCGGCGCAAACCGCGCTCTCCCTCGGCGACGCCGCGCGCCTGGCCGCGAAACAGAGTGGTGGCGTGGACGTGGCCCGCCAGCGCGTGTCGCAGGCGGAAGCCCGCGTGACGCAGCGCCGCGGCGCGCTCTTTCCCGATCTCGCGGCGGGCATCGCGCAATCGGAGCGCAACCTCAACTCGGCCACCTTCGGCTTCACGTTCGTGAATCCCGTGAACGGCAGGCCGTTGCTGCGCCCCGACGGTGAGATCATCGGACCGGTACCGATCGTCGACATGCGGTATCGATTGCAGCAGCCACTGCTCGACCTCGGCAACGTGGCGAAGTGGCGGGCTGCACAGTCATCCGTGCTAGCGGCCAGCGCCGACGTGCAGGCGCAGGCGGATCTGGCGGCGGCCACGGCCGCGGCCGTCTATGTGCGTGCCGCACGGGCCGACGCGCAGCTGGCCTCGCGTCGCGCTGATTCCGCGTTGGCAGCGGATCTGCTCCGCATCGCGCGTGATCAGCTCCAGGCCGGCACCGGCATCGCGCTCGACGTCACGCGCGCCGAGTCGCAGCTGGCGAATGTACGCGCGCAGATCATCGGCGCGCGCAATGATCGCGAGCGCGGACTGCTCGAACTCAAGCGCGCCGTGGGACTGCCGCTCGACGCGCCGCTTACTTTGAGCGATTCGCTGGCCGGCATGCCGGTGGGTGATGTGGCACCCGATGCTGCCAGCGCGCTGGCGCGTGCCACCGAATCGCGGGCCGATGTGAAGGCGTTGCTGGCGCAGGAAACGGCGCAGCGTGCAGCCTCACAGGCGATCAAGTGGGAGCGCACGCCGCAACTCGGGCTGGTGCTCGATCAAGGGGTGATCGGCAAGAACTGGAATCGCCTGCTGCCCACCTATTCGTGGGGCGTGCAATTGTCCGTCGGCCTGTTCGACGGCTTCCGTCGCGAAGGCCGACTCCAAGAACAGATGGCGGCAACGCGCGAAACCGATGCCAAGCTGCGCGATCTGCGTGCCCAAAGCGCGCTCGAAGTGCGCGCAGCGCTGCTCGACTTGAGCGCCGCGATGGAACAGGTAGACGCCGTGCGCGAGCGACTGCGCCTGGTCGAACAGGAAGTGTCGCAGGCGCAGGAACGATTCCGCGCCGGTGTTGCGGGCAATGGCGATGTGATCACCGCGCTGTTGTCGCTCAATCAGGCGCGCACGCTGCGGAATGACGCCCTGGCGAGCTATCAGGGCTCGCGCGTCGCGCTGGCGAGAGCCATGGGCGACGTCCAGAAGCTGCCGTAAGCACGTCGGCATCGTCCGTACTCTCTACTCCATACTTTGCGTTTATGAAGAAGCACATTCGCCTCCTCGTCCCGCTCGCGCTGGTTATCGCCGGCGGCGTGTGGGGCTTCAATCGTTGGTCTTTTTCGCAGTCGCACGAATCGACCGACAATGCACAGGTGGACGGACACATCGTCCCGGTCGTCGCGAAGGTTGGCGGCTACGTGATGGCGGTGAACGTGGGCGAGAACGCGCACGTGGACGACAAGGGCGTGCTCGTGTTGCTCGACGAACGTGAATATCAGGTGCGGCTGGCGCAGGCCGAGGCCGACTATGCAGCGGCGGCGGCATCGGCCGGTACTGGTGGCCTCGAAGGACAGGCGGCGGCGATGGTGCGCACGGCATCCAGTCAGCGAGAGGTCGGTGATGCTCAGGTGCTGGCGGCGCGGGCGCAGGTCGTGAAGGCGCAGAGCGATCTCGGGCGCGCGAAGGCGCTTGCGGCGAAACAGATCATCAGCCTTGCGCAGCTCGATGCGGCGCAGGCCGCGTTCGATGCGGCATCGGCCACGCTCACAGCCACGCAGCGGCAAGTGAGTGCCGCCACGTCGGGCGTCTCGAACGCAGAGGCGGGTGTGCGCGTGGCGCGGGCCCGGTTAGCGGCGGCGCAGGCGGCGCGCGAGAACGCCACGCTCCAGCTCTCATACGCAAAGATCACGGCGCCGCTGTCGGGCATCGTATCACGCCGGCAGGTCGAAGTCGGCCAGCTCGTGCAGGCCGGCCAGACGCTGCTATCGATCGTCTCCGACAGCGGTCTGTTCGTGACTGCCAACTTCAAGGAGACGCAGCTCGCGCGCGTCCGCGTGGGTCAGAAGGTCGAACTCGCCGTGGATGCGTACGCCGCAACCGCTGAAGGCGAGGTGGAAAGCATCGCGTCGGCCACTGGCGCGAAGTTCGCGCTGCTGCCGCCCGACAACGCCACGGGCAACTTTACGAAGGTCGTACAGCGGGTGCCGGTGCGCATCCGCATCACGAAGATGCTGGGCGCCGAACGTCCGTTACGCCCGGGCATGTCGGTGCTGGCGAACGTGATCGTGAAGTAACGCAGTACCCGTCATGGCGACCTCTGTCCTCCCCACCGGCGCGACCGGTGCGCCGCTCGCCTCCATGGCGGCGGCGCTCGACGACCCGTACAAAAACAAGTACCTGATCGCGATCGCGGTGACGCTGGCCGCGGTGCTCGAACTGGTCGATACGTCGATCGTGAATGTGGCGATCCCGCACATGATGGGGACGCTGGGCGCCACGCTCGATGAGATCGCGTGGGTGTCTACGTCGTACATCATCGCCAACGTGATCGTGATTCCGATGTCGAGCTGGTTGTCGTCGTATTTCGGCCGACGCAATTATCTCACCGGCTCGATCGCCATTTTTGTCATGGCGTCGTTTTTTTGCGGTGCGGCGACATCGCTGTGGGGGCTCGTCTTCTGGCGCGTGATCCAAGGGCTGGGCGGCGGCGCATTACTGTCCACGGCGCAGACCACCCTGTTCGAAGCGTTCCCGCCGCACGAGCGCGGTATCGGGCAGTCGATCTTCGGCGTCGGCGTCATGGTCGGCCCCACGCTCGGCCCCACGCTCGGCGGCTATATCGTCGATGCGTACGCGTGGCCGTGGATTTTTTATATCAACGTGCCGCTCGGCATCTTCGCCGGCTATCTGGTGTGGACATACGTGCGCGATGCCGCGTACCAGATGAAAGCGACGTCGGTGGACGTGCTCGGCATCGTGCTGCTCACGATGGCCGTCGGTTCACTGCAGTGGATGCTGGAACGCGGCGAACGGTTCGACTGGTTCGAATCGCGCTTCGTGACGGGACTTGCAATCACCAGCGTGGCGTCGGCGGTGCTGCTCGTGTGGCGCGAACTCACGACCGACGAACCGATCATCGACTTCCGCATTCTCAAGTCGCGGCAGGTGGCGCCCGGCGTGCTCTTCGCCATGTTCCTCGGGCTGGCGCTGTACGGTTCGGTGTTCGTGCTGCCGGTGTTCCTGCAGCAGCTGCACGGCTACACGGCGCAGCAGACGGGCATGGTGATTCTACCGGGCGCGCTGGCATCGGCGTTCACGATGGCCTTTGTAGGACGCATCACCAACCGCGTCGACGCCCGACCGTTGATCGTATTCGGTGCGTTCATGTTCTTCGCGTCCATGCTACAGATGTCTCAGCTGACGCTCGACTCCGGGCAGGACGAGTTGTTCTGGCCGCTCATCCTGCGCGGGGTGGGACTGGGATGTCTGTTCGTGCCACTGACCAGCGCCACGGTGGCCGGCCTGCCGATGCGATTGATCGGCCAGGGCACCGGCATGTTCAACCTCATGCGTCAGCTGGGCGGGTCGCTGGGCATTGCGATCATGGCCACGACGCTGGCGCGGCAGACAGTCGTGCAAAAGCAGCTCCTCACCGAGCATGTGGGTGCGTATGATCCGACCACGATGGAGCGGTTGGGCGGGCTCACGAAGGGGCTGGTCGCGCGCGGATTCGATGCGTCGATCGCCAAGCAGCAGGCCCTGCTGATCATGGACCGACAGATCGCGACTCAGGCCAGCGTGATCGCATTCTCGCGGGTTTATCTGATCTCGGGGGTCCTGCTGGTGGCAGCGCTGCCACTGCTGCTGATCTGGAGGACGGGGAAAGCAGCGAGCATCAAGGTGGATGTGCACTAGCGCCGGTCGACCGTCTCGACCCACAGCCTCCGCCAGAACGCCCGCGCGGTTAGACTTGGGGCGATGACCCTCCCCTCGCGCTCGTCTGCCCTATCGCTCGTCCACGACTGGACGGCCTCGGAGTCCCTCCGCAAGCACATGCTTTCGGTGGAATGTGCGATGCGAGCCTATGCCACCCGGCTGGGGGAGGATGTCGAGCTGTGGGGGCTGACCGGGCTCATCCATGACTTCGATTACGAGCGATTTCCGAACGCCGGGCAGGGGGCGGACGTCGAACATCCGGCTGAAGGCGTGCGGGTACTTCGGGCGGCGGGTTGGCCGGAGGAGCTGTGCGAGGCGGTGCTGGGGCATGCGGCGTACACGGGGGTTGCCCGGGTCACGCTGCTGGCCAAGGCGCTGTTCGCCGTGGACGAGCTCACGGGACTGATTACCGCGAGCGCGCTGGTGAAGCCCTCGAGGGCCGTGGCCGATGTGGATGTGGCCGGGGTACGAAAGAAAATGAAGGACAAAGCCTTTGCCCGCGGCGTGAACCGGGACGACATCATTCAGGGGGCAGCAGCCCTCGAGGTACCGCTCGACGAGCACATTGGCATTGTTCTGCACGCGATGCAGGCCGATGCGGCAAATCTGGGGCTTTCAGGATTGCCGCCCACGCCCTCAACGCCCCCTGTCGGCGATGCGTAAGTCGAATGACCCCTCGATTGCCGATGACTTCCGTCGCCCTCTCCTTTCCAGCTGCCTCCCCCGTCATGGGGGCTGACCGACCAGTGTCGGCCGAGGCGCTCGAGGAGCGGGAGTTGGTGCTCTCGGCACAGGCAGGGGATCACACAGCATTCGCCGGTCTGGTGCAGCGTCATCAGCGCCGCGCGTATGCTGTTGCCCGTTCCATCGTGTTGTCGCACGATGATGCCGAGGATGCGGTGCAGGAAGGATTTCTGCATGCATTTCGCGCCCTCGAGCGGTTTCGCCCGGAGCAGGCGTTCGGTGCGTGGCTGCATCGCATCGTGGCGAATGCGGCGTTGGATATCGCCCGTCGGCGCAAAGTTCGCGACGCGGACGAATTGCCGGAGACCTTGTCGTCTCCACATCGGGATCCAGCAGAAGCGGGTGAGTTGCGTGCGCGCTTGGCGCGCGCACTGCATACGCTCGGCGAACGGCAGCGGGCGGTCATCGTGCTGCACGACGTCGAGGGATATAAGCACGCAGAGATCGGCGCCCTCCTCGGAATTCCCGAAGGAACGGCACGATCGGACTTGCACCATGCTCGGGCGCACCTGCGGCGACAGCTGAGCAATCTTCGGAGTGAGAAATGAACGTCACGCGGAACGACAACAGGCACGGCCCTGATGCGGACCCTCGAGTGACCGACCTGCTGCGCCGCCACTATGCCGTGCCGCAGGACGAGACGTACTGGACCGGATTGGAAGCGCGGGTAATGCTGAGCGTCACGCGTAGTATCGTGCGCATCAACGACCTGCGTCCGGCGTGGTGGAGCGGCTTCGGGGAATTCCGGAACGCCGACATCCGCACGGCGGGCCTGATCGCGGCCACGATCGCGCTGCTCGTGGCCGGTGCCACGTTTGTGCGTAAGGCCGAGCTCGATGCCAACGCGCGAGCGATGGCGCAGCGGGCCGCGGTGGAATCGGCGTTGCCGCTGCCGCTGGACGATGCCACGCTGACGTCGCGGATGCGATCGCGCCTGCCGGAGGATGCTCCGGAGCGATACCTGCATCCTCTCGACTACTAGTCCCGAGCGATTCGTGTTCTCCTCCCGCCCTAAATCGCTCGCCATGATGTTCATCCTCGGTGCGTTTCTCACCGGGGGCGCGGTCGGCTTTGCCGCCGATCGCGTCGTGTCCCCGCCACGTCCCGACGTGTTCAACGAGGCCACCTTGATCGATGAACTCGCCCGTGAGCTCAAGCTCTCACCGGCGCAGCGTGTGGTCGTCGACTCCGTGTGGGATTGGCGTCGCACGCAGTCGCGTGAGATCATGAAGACCGTCCGGCCGACTCTCGACGCCGTGCGTGACAGTGCGCGCGTGCTGATGATGAACACCCTCGATGAGGCGCAGAAGACGGCGTTCCGCGCCTTACTCGAGCGTAACCAGCGAACGGCCGACAGCGCGGCGCGTGCGCGAGGTGAGACCAAGTGAATTACCGAGATCGTGTAGGACCGACCGCCGTTGGCGCCGTGCTGTTGGGGGCGGTCTTGATGGCCGCGCCACTTGGCGCTCAGGGCCTCACCGGTGACGATGGAGCGCGTCCCGTCAGTCTTCGAGAGGCGATCGAACTCGCGGCCAGGAACTCGCCGGCAGCGGTGTCGGCGCGTGGTCTCGACCGCAATGCGTCGGCGGCGCGCCGACAGGCCTTCGGCTCGTACGTGCCGAACGTCAACCTCTCGGCGGGAACGGGGCGGACGCAGGGTACCACGATCAACAACTTCAACGGTCAGCTGACGTCGTTGTCGGGAAATCCGTGGAGCTACAACAACGGCCTTTCCCTGAACGTTGAATTGTTCGATGGTGGACGGCGATGGTCGGAAATGAGGCGCATCAACGCGACGGCCGATGTCGCCGATGTGTCGGCCGTGTCGGCGCGTTTCGATGCGTCCCTGCAGGTGAAGCAGCAGTTCTACGCTGCGCTCGCCGCCCGCGAATCCGCCGCCGCCGCAAAGGCCCAGCTGGAACAGGCGGAGCAGCAACTCAAGGCCTCCACGGCGCGGCTCGCCGCCGGTGTGGCGACCAAGTCGGATTCGCTGCGTTCCACGATCCTGGTGGGCAATGCCCGGCTCGCCGTGCTGACCGCCGAGAACGATCTGCGCGTCGCCACCGCGTCGCTCACGCGTGTGGCCGGGTCCTCCACACCGATCACGGCTTCACCCGACGATACACTCGATACGCCGCTGACGTTGCCCACCGACGACGAGTTGGCGATGCTCGCCAGTGACGGCCCCGCCGTGCGTCTGGCCAGTGCCAATGTGGCGGTTGCCCGGGCGGCCAAGCGCGGTCAGAAGTCGACGTATCTGCCTACGGTCTCGATGGGGTACAACTACTCCTTTAGTCAGAATGCCGGAGGCTTTGTCGGTCGGAACCTGCTGCTGGTCGGTGGCAACAACGCCAGCCGGCAGACGATGAACTTCAACATCGGCTATCAGCTGTTCAACGGCTTCGCCCGTGAGTCGCAGACGGTGCAGGCCGACGTCACGCTCGCGAACGCCGAAGCGCAGCTGCGCGACGCGCAGCTGGCCGCTCGCCAAAACCTGACGTCGTTCGTGCGCTCCCTGCAGAACGCGCAGGCGCGCGTGCAGGTACAGCTGGCGGCAATCGCGGCATCCGAAGAAGACTTGCGCGTGCAGCAGCAGCGCTACGCGCTTGGTGCGTCCACCCTGCTCGACCTGCTCACGTCTCAGACGCAGCTCAACCAGGCGCGTCAGGCGTTGATTCAGGCCCGTCTGGATGGGCGCGTCGCCCGGGCGCAACTCTCATCACTGGTGGGGCGTGAGCTCTGAGGCATGCCTTCTCGGGGCCATCGGCGTGATCACCTGACGCGCCCAATGACGGGAGGCAGACCCGCCTCCCGTTGTCTATTTC
>CAIUOO010000244.1 GCA_903900795.1 uncultured Gemmatimonadota bacterium
ACGCCCGGATACGCAGTGGTGAGGCGCGGCAGGTGAATGCCCTGATAGTCACGGTAGCGCACCACCAGCGACTCCACCTCGGCCTCCCCATCACACCACTCGGCCAGCTGCGTCCGCAGCGGCGTGCCGATCCCGGCCACCCACTCTTCCGTGGTGGGCGCGCGCTCGCGCCCCTCAAAGGCGAATCGCATGGACTCGAGGAGCAACTCGATCGAGTCGATCAGGGTGCCGTCGAGGTCGAACAGGAGTGCATGTCGTGACATGCCGAAGAGTAATCGGGGCCAACCAGCAGCAACGCATGCACACGAACCGCCGATCGCCGAGGCCCCGGCGCCGTGGACACGGGCCCTCGGTCCGCGAGTCGGGCCAGCACGGGCTCCTGCCGCCACGCGGTGATCCACGCACGCGCCATCTGCGGCGACGTGCCCTCCGCCCGCGCACACCACCGCGCCATGGCATCCTCGGCTCCGGCGCCCCGCGCCCGCTGCACGACCCGTTCCGCCTCGGCGATCGCCGCGCGCAGCGCGACCCGTTCGAAGGGCCCGCACTGTTGGACCAAGCGCGCGAGGTGATTCGCGGCGCGCTGCGCGAGCGGCGCCGTCGCCTGGTCGGACGGGCCCGCACCGTCGCGCGCGACGCGTCGCGCATACCAGCGGCGGATGTCACGCAACGCCCGTTGCACCGGCTCGCGCAGGGCGGTGTGCGACGGTGGGCGTGGCACCTCGGTGTTCTGCTCTGCCCCCAAGGCGGCATCGGCGACGAGCACCGCGTGCAGCAACGCTCGCGGGCGTCCGCTCACGATGCGTCGCCCGATGTCGGTGGGATGCGCCCGGGCGCAGAGCAGCTGTGCCTGTCCGTCATGCTCGACCAGCGCGATCCAGCCCGTGTGATGCGCGCTGGCCACGGCCGCGACCATGCTCGCGAGAGGCGCTGCGTCCGCCGCAACGCGAGACGCCCATCGTTGCAAGCGCATGTGCAAACGGGTCGCGGCGTCACCCGCGCTTTCACGTACGCCTTTATCCAAGCCTGCACCTACACGCTCACCCGCGCGCTTCCGGCTGGACGCGGCGCCCGCGGTCGCTGGCCCGCCGGCGAAACGCGAGGCGAGCGCCGCTTTGACGGCCAACCGACGCTGCAGCCGAAGGGCGCGATCGCCGTCGGGCGGTGGCGCGAGGTGATACACGTGCACCACGGCGTGCGGCGAGCCGATGCGCGCGCAGCGGCCCACCCGTTGCTGGCGCAACGCGTCGGTCCACGGCAGATCGAGATGCACTACCACGCCCGCATCCTGCAGATTCACCCCTTCGGCCAGCAGATCGGTGGCGAGTAGCAGGCGGATAGCGTCGTGCGCCGCCGGTGGCGGGCGTTCTTGCGCCAGCGGGGCAAAGCGCGCCAGCGCGTCGCTACGGCTGATGCGTCCACTGGCAATGCGCGCGTGCTTGCTGGAGAGCAGGCCCACGCCGGCGATATCCGACAGCGCACGATGCAGGGCCCCGATGGTGTGCGTGAACTGCGAGAAGGCGATGATCGGCGTGTTGGGGTGTGCCGTGAGCAGCGCGCGCAGCGCATCTGCCCGCGCGATGTCTCCGTGTGCGGACCGCTCGTGATGGTTGGCCAGCTGCGCGAGCGCCTCGAGATGCGCCTCCACGCGCTCGACGAGTGGGGCGCTGTCCACCTCGTGCTGGGCCATGAGTTCGGGAAAGGCGAGTTGCACTTCGTGATCGCCCACCAGCCAGCTGCGCAACTCCGCCTGCGTGGGATGACGACCGGCGCGCAGGGCGTGCAGCAGCGCATCGCCACGCAATCGACGCTGGCGTAGGGCGTGGGCGAGCGCGGCGTCACTGCTGCACCACGCACGCAACAGTCCCAGGCGGATCAACGCACCGGCCACGGCGCCGTCGTGCGCCGGCAGCGGGGCCGGAAGCGCAAGGATATGGGTGAGCGTGGCGCGGTCGTGCGGCATGGGCAACGGGGCGTGCTCTCGTACCTCCGGCCGCGTCGCCCCGGATGTGCCGGTCGACGCATTCGTGCGCCGGATGATGACCTGTGCGAGCATGGTGTCCGACAGCAGATCGGCGCGCGATCCCAGGAACAACGCGAGCAGATGCCGCAGTTCGGCCGAACGGTTGTGAAGTGGTGTGGCTGAGAGCAGCAACGTGTCGCAGCCGGCCACGAAGCGGGCGATGGCGGTGTAGCGCGCCGTGCGTCGTGTGCGCAGATAGTGCGCTTCGTCGATGATGACGAGGGTGTTCAGCGGCGCGCGCTCGCGCACGAGGCTCGGCGACGCATCACTAGCGAAGGCTGCGGTGGGCGACCCGTCGGCGCGCGAGAAGCCATGCACGGAGTGCAGTCGAACGTGGGCGAGTTGCGCGTGCGTGATCGCAGTGCGCCACATGGATTGCAGGGCGGCGGGCGCGATCACGTGCACGTGTTGGTACGTACTGGCCACGGCGAGCGCGGTGTACGTCTTCCCGAGGCCAACGTCGTCGGCCAGCAGCGCACCGTGATGCGCGCGGATGGCGGTGCGAATGCGGGCGACGGCGTCGCGCTGATGGGGGAGCAGCGTGATGTCACCCAGTTCAGCCGCTGGCAGCGGGGTGATGAGCGCACTGGCGAGGCGGGCCTGCACGTGGCGCGCATCGTGGAGGGACCACGTCATGGCGTGTACCACTCGAGCAAAGGGGTGAGGAGGCGGAGCGGCACGTCGTAGGCATCGGCGACCGCCTGATCGTGCTCATGGATGGGCAGCGGCTCGTGTCGGACGAGGCGCTGTCCGATCGGGGCGAGGATCGTGCGCGCGCGGAGCCAGTTGTGCGGCACCGGGAGGGAGGCCACGGTCCATCCGAGAAAGCGTCGGAAGCCGCCGCGGGCTGGTTCGGCGAGCACATCGAGCCACGCAGCCGCGATGGTGGAATTGAGCAGCGCGTCGAGGGCGTAGGCGTCGTCGATGCCGGTGGTGCGCACCACGTAGCAGCTGTTGAGCGGCACCGTGGGGTCGCCGGCATCGAGCACGCGGGTGCGGAGCCGTTTGCCGATGTCGGCCCACACCACGCGCGGCGTGTCGGCGCGGGCGGCCTCGGTGCGAAAGAGCGTCCACCAGGGCATGCGGGCGCGGGCATCGCGCCGGCTCTCGAGTCGTGGGCGCCAATGGGCGAGCCATCGCGTGGTGGCGGGCGGCAGTGTGCGCAACGGGAGGCCATCCGTGCCGTGTGTCCACAGGATGCGCAGTTCATCACCACTGGCTGGAGAACCGGCGATCGGCGCGCGCGCGGTGATGCCTTCACCACGCAGGGCGGGGCGCAACAGTCGGCGTTCGATGATGGCCGATCGTGGCACCGACAGGGCGCCCGGAGCGGGATTGTCGGACGCCACCACGGTGGCGGAATCATCGTCGTGTTCGCGGGCGTGCACGAGAAAGGCCGCGTTACAGCCGCACTTCACCCCCAGCAGTGGACGACCGATCCGC
>CAIUOO010000245.1 GCA_903900795.1 uncultured Gemmatimonadota bacterium
CCTTGCCGGCGTGCCCTCGCAGCCCAGCGTGTTCTACGCCGGCTTCGACAACGGCGGCGTGTGGCGCAGCACGGATTACGGCTCGAACTGGGTGCCGCTGTTCGACGATCAGTCCACGGGCTCGATCGGCGCGATTGCGGTGGCGCCGTCCAATCCGAACGTGATCTATGTGGGGAGCGGGGCCGGCATCATCCGCCCCGATCTCGCGGTCGGTGATGGCATGTACAAGTCGGTCGACAACGGGAAAACGTGGGCGCATCTCGGCCTCCGCGAATCGCAGATGATCGCCATGGTCGACGTCGACCCGAAAAATCCCGACCGCCTCTTCGTGGCCGCACTCGGTCACCCGTACGGCCCCAACAGCGAGCGTGGCGTATTCCGGTCACTCGATGGTGGCGCCTCCTTCCAGCGCGTGTTGTACAAAGACGAGTACACGAGCGCCAACGACGTGCGCATCGATCCGCAAAATCCCGACATCGTGTACGCCACGCTCTGGCAGCAGCAGCAGAGTTTCATCGAGGGTCAGGGGTTCGGCGGGGGCGGCAACAGCATCTTCAAGTCCACCGATGGCGGCACCACCTGGAAGCCGCTCACGGTCGGCCTGCCGTCGATTCTGCAGGCCAACATCGCGCTCGCGCCCGGCAACCCGAAGGTGTTGTACGCCATGGTCGCTGCCGCGCCGCCCGCTGGTTCCGCCGCCGGTGCCTCGGGTCCGATCGGCTTCTACAAGTCCACCGACGCCGGCGAGCACTGGTATCTCGCCGTGAATGGCCCCGGCTCCGCCCCGGGTGCTGCGCCGACGTTCGTGGATAATCGTCCGCTGGCGCGCATCGGCGGCGGTGATCTGCCCACGATCACCGTCGACCCGAGCAACGAGAATGTGGTGTACAGCGCGTCGGTCGTCATGTGGCGTACCGAAGACGGTGGACTCACATGGTCGGCGGTGCGCGGTGCGCCCGGCGGTGATGACTATCAAAAGATCTGGGTGAATCCCAGCAATCCCGATCTCATACTCGCGGTGGCCGATCAGGGCGCCGTGGTGTCAGGCAATCGCGGCGCCTCGTGGAGCAATTGGTACACGCAGCCCACCGCCGCGATGTACCACGTGACCACTGACAACGCGTTTCCGTACCGCGTCTGCAGCGGACAGCAGGACTCCGGCTCGGCCTGCGTGAACAGCCGCTCCGACGACGGACGCATCACGTTCCACGACTGGCACCCGGTCAACATTCAGGAATACGGGATCGCCGCACCGGATCCACGTGATCCCGACGTGGTGTTCGGCAGCCAGCGCACGAACGTGTCGAAGTACAATCGGCGCACCGGGCAAACCGTGCTCGTGGGTCCCGACCTTTCCGCGCGCGGCCCCAATGGCGAGAGCTTCGGCCGCAACGTGCGCACGATGCCGTTGCACTTCTCGCCGGTCAACCCCGACGTGCTGTACTACGCATCGAACGTGGTATGGAAAACGCTCGACCGCGGCCAGCACTGGACGCGCATCAGCCCCGATCTCGCGCGGCAGACGTGGGAGGTGCCGACCACCGCCGGCCAGTACACCAGCAGCGTGACACCGTCACCGGCCGGTGCCATCACGGCACTCGCGCCATCGCCGCGCAGCGCCAGCGTGCTGTGGGCTGGCACCGATGACGGAAACGTGCAGGTCACGACCAACGGCGGCGCCAGCTGGAAGAACGTCACGCCGGGCACGATCAAGCCCTGGACGCGCATCTACAACATCGACGCCGGCCACTTCGATGCCGGCACCGCCTACATCGCGGCAAACACCTTCCGCCTTGATGACCTGCGTCCGCACTTCTATCGCACGCATGACGGCGGCGCCACCTGGACCGAGATCAGCAACGGACTGCCCGGCAATGCGCCCGCGAATTCGATCCGCGAAGATCCCAAGGTGAAGGGGCTGTTGTACGGCGCCACCGATACGCAGGTGTGGGTGTCGTTCGATGACGGCGATCACTGGGAGTCGCTGCGCATCGACATGCCGGCGATCGCCGTACGCGACCTCCAGATCAAGGACGACAGCACCTGCCTGTGCAGCGATCTGATCGCCGGCACGCACGGCCGCGGCTTCTACATTCTCGACAACATCACGCCGCTCCGGCAGATGGCCGCCTCGCGCGCGGCGATCGCTACCCGAAACGCCTATCTGTTCAAGCCCGCCACTGCGGTGCGCGTGCGCTTTGCGACCAACGATCCCACCCCGTGGCCGCCAGAGATGCCGTCAGGCGAGAGCGCGCCGTCGGGCGTGTTCATCGACTACCTGTTGGCGGCCAACGCGTCCTCGCCGATCACGCTCGAAATTCTCGATGTCACCGGCAAGCTGGTGCGCTCGTACTCCAGCGCGCAGCAGGCGCTCGACCCGCATCCGTACCGTGATCGCGCGCGCTACAACGAGGTGTGCAAGACGACGCCGACTGCGCCGTACTGCGGACTCCCGCTCTATTGGCCCGGCCCGCCGCAGGCGTTGTCGGATAAGGCAGGGCTCCACCGCTTCACATGGGATCTCCACTTCGATCCGGTCACCCCGGAAGATGCCATTCCACAGGGCGACGACGACGCCACCGGCGCCGTGCCGGGGCGCACGCTCCCCGTCGTGAACGCGCCGTGGGCGCCGCCCGGCCGCTACACCGTGCGGCTCACCGCCAACGGCACGCGCTACGAGCAGCCGCTCACGCTCCGGCTCGATCCGCGCGTGAAGACACCCGCCGCCGACCTCGCCCGCCTGCATGCCCTCAGCACGGAGATGTACCGCGGCGCGGTGGACACGCACCGCGCGTTCGTGAGCGCCCGCGCGCTCGTCACGCAGCTCAATGGCATGAGCGGCGCCGATGTCGACGCCCTCAAGGCGCAGCTCGAAGCCGTCGCGCCGTCATCGGCGACCGCCCGCAATATCCGCGGCTTCCGTCGTCGCGGCGCCACGACCACCGCGGCATCCCTCGAGAGCGCCAGCACGGCGATGCTGGCGGCCGCCATGGCCATGCACAACGCCGACGTGGCACCCACCGCCACACAGGTGGCCGCCTGCACCGCAGCGCGCGCCATGGGGGTCAGCGTATTACCAACGTGGAACGCGCTGCGCACCACCGGCATCGCCGCGTTCAACCGCACGCGAAAGGCTGCCGGACTTCCTACTCTCACGCTCCCCTGATCCATGTCTGCACGCGCTACGCTCCGCCATACGCTCCGCGTTGCCGTCCTCGCGTCGGTCACCCTGCTCGGCGCCTGCGCGTCAGGCAGCGCCGCGACGAGCGGCAAGCGACCGCTCACGCCCGCGCAGCTCGCGGCGCAGGATGGTGGCATTCCTCCGTATACCAAGGCGGATGTCGCCTTCATGCAGGGCATGATCAGTCACCATGCGCAGGCCGTGACCATGTCGTCGTTCGCCGACCCAAACCGCGCGAGCTCGGAGGTGCGCGTGTTGGCGGGGCGGATTACCGTGGCCCAAACCGACGAGATCGCCTTCATGAAGACGTGGCTGAGCAAGCGCAAGCAGACCGTGCCGGCCGGCGACATGGAGGCCATGGCTCATGCGCATCATGCCGGCATGGACATGTCGAGCATGGGTGGCGGCGGCAGCAGTGGCATGATGCCCGGCATGCTCACCACGGCGCAGATGGACACGCTTAAGACGGCCAAGGGACCGGCCTTCGACTGGTATTTCCTGACGTTCATGATCCAGCACCATCGCGGTGCGATCGGCATGGTCGATGAGCTCATGAGCGCCAAGGGCGCCGCCAACGACGACGACGTGTTCAAGTTCGTCTCCGACGTGGTGGCCGATCAAAGCACCGAAATCGACCGCATGGAATTGATGCTCAAGTCCCGCCCGCGCCCGTAATGCGCCCGTAATGCGCCGGTAACGCGCCGGTAACGCGCCGGTAACGCGCCGGTAACGCGCCGGTAACCGCCGCCGCTCGCCACCCTCACTCACGCCAACACACCTCGATGCCAACACCCTCTCGATCGCTGCTCGCCAGCGCCCTGCTCATGGCCGCCAGTGCGACGGCGGGCACCACGCTACAGGCGCAGCCCACGCCCGACCCGCGCGTCGGCCTCAAAGCCGGGTGGTTCGACGCCGGTGAAGCCGCGTGGAACATCAAGCTCGTGTCGACCACCAAGCCGTCGGAGTCGTTTCTCAACATGAGCACGCCGGGTGACGCGCGGCTCAAGAACTCCGATCTCGCCTTCAGCGGCGATCTGGTATTTCAGGGCAACTACAGCGGCTGGCAGGTCTGGGATATCGGCAATCCACGCAAGCCGAAACTCCGCACCGCGTTCGTCTGCCCGGGCTCACAGAGCGACGTCACGGTCTACGGCAATCTCCTGTTCGTGTCGGCCGAGGCCGTGAGCGGACGCGTGGACTGCGGACTCGGTGGAGTCGAGGCCGAAGTCAGCAAGGAACGCGCACGCGGCATCCGCATCATCGACATCAGTGATGTCGAGCATCCGAAGACGATCACCACCGTGCAGACCTGCCGCGGCTCGCACACCAACACGCTGGTGACCGATCCGAAGGACGCCGAGAACGTGTACATCTACGTGTCCGGATCGGCGGGCGTCCGGTCCAGCGAGGAGTTGGCCGGTTGCTCGGCACTCTCCCCCGATGTCGATCCGAACTCGGCGCTCTTCCGCATCGAAGTGATCAAGGTGCCGGTCAAGAATCCGGCCGCGGCAGCGATCGTGAGCTCACCGCGCATCTTCGAAGGACTCACCGAAGCCACGCGCCACGGCGAGGCCGCCGGGGATCGTCGCGAACGTCCGGCCGGCGCGCCGACGCGTCCGTCAGTGGCGGGACGCGGCCCCACCCAGTGCCATGACATCACCACGTATCCGGCTGTCGGCCTGGCCGGTGGTGCCTGCAGCGGCTACGGCATTCTGCTCGACATCCGCGACATCAAGAATCCGAAGCGCATCTACGCCGCCGCGGATACGAACATGTCCGCGTGGCACTCCGCCACCTTCAGCAACGACGGCAGCAAGGTGCTCTTCTCCGACGAGTGGGGCGGCGGTTCGTCGCCGCGCTGCCGCGCCACCGACAAGGTGGAGTGGGGCGCCGACGCGATCTTCGTGCGCAACGGCGACAAGCTCGACTTCAAAAGCTACTTCAAGCTCCCCGCCGCGCAGACGAGCAACGAGAACTGTGTCGCGCACAACGGCTCGCTCATTCCGATTCCCGGCCGCGAAGTCATGGTGCAGTCGTGGTATCAGGGCGGCATCAACGTGTTCGACTGGACCGATCCGAATCACGCCTTCGAAGTCGCGTTTTTCGACCGTGGACCGATGGACGCCACCGCGCTGGTCGGTGGCGGGCACTGGTCAGCCTACTGGTACAATGGCCTGATCTATGGTTCGGAAATTTCCCGAGGCCTCGATGTGTGGGAGCTCACGCCCAGCGAGCACATTTCCAAGAACGAACTCGATGCCGCCAAGCTGGTGAAGTACGCGTACTTCAACGCGCAGGAGCAGCCGCAGGCCGTGTGGCCCGCGGCGTTCGTCGTGGCGCGGGCGTACACCGATCAGATAGCGCGCAATAGCGCGGTACCGAAGGCGTGGCTCGATGGCGTGCTGGCGCAGCTGGCCACGGCGGAGAAAGCCAAGGGCGGTGCGCGGTCGACTGCCTTGAATGCGCTGGCCGCGCAGCTCGACAAGGACGCGGCGGCGAGTCCGGAGTCGGCGCGCGTGCAGGCGCTCAGTGGTGTCGTGAAGGACCTCGCCAAGTAGTTCACCACGACCGCACAACCAAACGCGGCGGGTCCGATCGAACGGACCCGCCGCGTTTGCATTAGTAACCGAGTTTACGGCACGATACGCGGCGCCGGCCCCGCCCGATCCACGACCTTCGGCAGACCCTTGGCGTCCAACTGCGCATTCAACGGCGTCAGCTCACTCGTCAGCACCCCGTCGATCGCGGCCAGATGCTGCTTGAGCTGTTCGCGCAGAATCCCGTCCACCTCGACATGCTGCGTCGTTGGCGAGAAGTCGGAGCTCGACATGCCGTTGGCGAGGTAGCCCATCTTCGAAATCAACATCGAGCCGAAGCGCACGCCATCCTGCCCCTGACCGGTCTGACGCAAATCCACCAGCTTCATCTCGACCTCGATGAGCTTCGCATCGAGCGCACGGATGGCGCGAACAACGTCGGCATCGGTGGAAAGGCGCTGCACCTGCTGCAGTTGCAGTCGCACCGACTCCACGCGATGTACCGCCGATCCCGCGTCGTTGAGCTGCTGCTTGATGCCGGCCAGCAACTTCACCTGCGCGGCAATCTCGGCCTCGGTGCCACCGCTGTTCGGATCTTTACGGACCTCGAGCGGCTGCGTCTGTGAGACGCCATCGACGGTCAGTCGGACGGCATACGTTCCCGGCGGCATGAGGATCGACAGCCGACTCGTGCCCGGCGCGGTGCGCCCCTGCGGGCCCGCCACGATGTGCTCCGCATACAGCGGGCTGGTGAGCAGCCGGACCTCCATGCTCGGCTCGTCGCGCAGATCCCACGCCAGACGATTCACGCCGGCCGCGTTCGAACCGCGCAGCGTGCGGACCACTTTCCCGGCCCCATCGAGAATCTCGATCGTCGGCGCGGCCTTCGCCGAAGCCTTCAGGTAGTAGTTGATGCTCGCCCCGTACTCCGGATCGTCGCCGGCCGTGGGATCGTCGTATTGCGTGCTGGGGGCCGTGATGCCGCGATAGCGATACGCGGCGCGCGGCGTGAAGAGATGTGCCCCTTTCTCCAGCACCGACGCATCGAGCTGCTGCAACGGCGCGAGATCATCGAGAATCCAGAATCCTCGCCCGTAGGTCGAGATCACGAGATCGTTGAAGTGCTCCTGCACCACGATCCCCGACACCGGCGCGTGCGGCAGGTTGTTCTGCAGCGGCAGCCAGTGATCACCGGCGTCATAGCTCAGGTAGATCGCGTTCTCGGTGCCGAGGTACAGCATGCCGCGACGCGTGGGATCTTCGATGATGATCTTGGCGTAGCTGAGCATGCTCTTCGGAATGCCCGTCACGATCTTCGTCCACGTCTTCCCGAAATCCGTCGTGCGATACACGTACGGATCGCGATCGTTTTCCTGGTGCGCGTCGATCGTGAGATAGGCCGTGGCCGCATCCCACTTGCTGGCGGCGATGGACCGCACCGATCCCCACGCCGGAATGCCGGCCAGGTTGGCCGTGAGATTGGTCCAGGTGGCGCCGTCGTCGCGCGAGAGCTGCACGAGTCCGTCGTTTGTCCCCACCCAGATCACGCCTTTCTGCTTCGGCGACTCGGCGATGCCGTACACCACGCCGGAATACTCCACCCCGATGTTATCGGGCGTGAGCCCGCCCGAGCTCTTCATCTTCGAGCGATCGTTGCGCGTGAGATCGGGGCTGATCACCTGCCAGCTGTTCCCACCGTCGCGCGTGCGATGCACGTGCTGACTGCCGGTGTACACCGTGTTGTGGTCGTGCGGAGAGATCAAGAGCGGCGCATCCCAGACGAACCGATACTTGAGCTGCTCGGCGGCGCC
>CAIUOO010000246.1 GCA_903900795.1 uncultured Gemmatimonadota bacterium
CGAGTGCAATTGCTCACGGGTCGGCCCCACGTCCGCGCCGATCACCGGCAGCCCCGACGCCATCGCTTCGAGCATCACGTTGCCGAAGGTGTCGGTGGTGCTCGGAAACAGGAACACGTCCCCGCTCGCGAAGGCCTCGCTTAACGCCGTGCCCTCCAGTTTTCCCGTGAGCAGGGTGCCACGAGGCGCCCGTGCCCGGAGCTCCCGCTCGTAGGGCCCGTCGCCCACCACCAGAAATCGCACCTGTCCGGGGCGCGCCTGCTCCACCAAGGCCAGCGCATCGAGGGCCACGTTCAACCCTTTCTCGGCCGCGAGTCGCCCGACATACGACAGCACCAGGGTGTCGTCGGTTGCCCCGAGTCGTTCACGCAGGGTGGCCGAGCGATACTTCGGCGAAAAGCGCGCGCTATCGACGCCACGCGACCACACCGCCGTTCGCTCGAAGCCGCGGGCGTTGACCTCGTTCACGATCGCCTGCGTCGGACAGTACGTGCGCAGCCCGCCGTTGTGGAACCAGCGCATGAAGCGCCAGCCGGGTCGAGCCAGCGCGCCGAGTCCGTAGTGTTCGGCGTACGCCGCGAAGCTGGTGTGATACGACGAGACAAACGGAATCCCCAGCTCACGCGCCGCCCGGCGTCCCGCCAGACCAACCCCAAACTCGGTGGCGGCATGCACGAGGGTTGGCGCGTACTCGGCGAGCGCGGCGCGCACTTGGCGCTGCCGTGGCCACGCCAGCCGCAGCTGCGGATAGGCCCAGAACGAGCGACTGGGGAACTGCTCGACGTGGCCCGGAGCCGACGCCTCGGGATCGTGCGCCGTGAACACGCGCACCGACCCACCGCGTGCCACGATCACCGACGCCAATCGCTCCAGCGTACGGGCCACGCCGTTCACCTGCGGCGCATAGGTATCGGTGAAAAGGGCCAGCCGAAGCCCTTCTGCGCTCACCGTCGACCGGGTTGTCGTCACTGACGTGTCCATGGATCAGCGCCCCAACACCGAGCGGTACACCGCGAACAGCCGATCGAACACCGTGCTCCAGCTGTGCTCCGCTTCGGCGTACGCGCGCCCGCGCGCGCCGAGGAGTGCCAGATCCTGCTGAAAGAGCCGCACCGCCTCTTCGGCCAGCGACGCGTGCTGCCGGAGTTCATACACCGCACCGGCGCCACTCTCGCGCACGCGCTCCACCACCGCGCCGACGCTGACAGTGAGTACCGGGGTGCCGCTGGCCATCGCTTCGATCGCCGAGAGGCCGAACGTCTCGATCGGTCCCGCTGCCACGTACACATCGAGTGACGCCAGCAGATCCGCCAGCGCCTCGCGATCGTGCACGAATGGCACGAAGATCACGCGCGACCCGTACGGGTGGGCTCGGAGTCGCGCCTCCATCGGTCCGGCGCCGACCAGCGCCAGTCTCGCACCACAGCGCCGCTCGACCTCGGCCCAGCCGTCGAGGACGACATCGAGTTCCTTCTCGCCCGCGAACCGACCCACGAACGCCGCCAACGGGCCATCGGGGAGACCGAAGCGGTCGCGCGTGTCGCTGGCGTACGCGCGGCGCGACGGCGTAAAACAGGCGAGATCCACCCCCAGCGGCACATGGGCAACGCGGTCGATGCCGACGCGCGACAGCTCCGTGGCCGAGTACGCGGACGCAACGATCGTCAGGGCGAACAATCGGTCGAGGCGACGCAGGTAGGACGACGACGCATCACCGAGCGCACGGGACACCCGCCCGGCGCCGAGCCCCCGGGGCGTGAGCAGCTGCGTGAGGTTGGTGTGATAAAAACTCACCAACGGCACGCCGAGCAGGCGCGTGGCATGCTGTACGATCCACGGCACCACAAACGGACTGCCGACCTCGACCAGACTGGGCCGTTCCTGACGAATGATGCGCCCCACCGAGCGCGGCGCGAGCATAAAGCGGTACGGGCGCTGACGCGGAATAGGCGGCCCTTTCAGGCGATATATGCGCACGCCGTCAGCATCGGTGATGCTATCGTGCGCCCCCGGCACCACCACGGTGTGCCGCAGCCACGGGCGGGTGGACACGTAGTTCCCTTTCTCGAGCAGATAGGTGCGAATCCCTCCGCTCGTTTCACCAAACCATTCGGTGATATCGAGAATACCCAGGTCGGCATCGGCACGCAGCAGCAACAGTGCACTCCTGAACGATAAGCGACGATGGCCGACTCTCCGAAGAGCGCCGGCCATCGTCGAACGACTACGCCGCCATCAGTCGAATCAATGCATACCCGACAGCGCGGCGACCGTCGCGGCACCAGCCGGCGTTTCGATGACGAAGGTCACGCGACGATTGAGTTCGGCTCCATCGGCAGTCCCCTGTGCGCCCGGACGAATCAGACGCGTCGTACCATAACCTACCGTGCACAGCGCCGGACCATCGAGGCCGTTGGTCACGAGGACGTCACGAACCGCGTCAGCCCGGCGTCTTCGCCAACCACTCGCCGCCATCGATTACAAAGATCGATCCGGTGATCCAGTCACCCGCTGGTGACGCGAGAAACGCCA
>CAIUOO010000247.1 GCA_903900795.1 uncultured Gemmatimonadota bacterium
CGAGTGCAATTGCTCACGGGTCGGCCCCACGTCCGCGCCGATCACCGGCAGCCCCGACGCCATCGCTTCGAGCATCACGTTGCCGAAGGTGTCGGTGGTGCTCGGAAACAGGAACACGTCCCCGCTCGCGAAGGCCTCGCTCAACGCCGTGCCCTCCAGCTTCCCCGTGAGCAGCATGCCACGAGGCGCCCGTGCCTGGAGCTCCTGCTCGTACGGTCCGTCACCAACGACCAGAAATCGCACCCGGCCGGGACGCGCCTGTTCGACCAGTGCCAGCGCGTCGAGGGCCACGTTCAACCCCTTCTCCGCCGCGAGTCGGCCAACGTACGACAGCACCAGCGTATCGTCATCCACACCGAGACGGGCGCGGAGCGCCTCCGAGCGATACATCGGCGAAAAGCGCGCGCTATCGACGCCGCGTGACCACACCGCCGTGCGTTCGAATCCGCGGGCATTCACTTCGTCCACGATCGCCTGCGTCGGGCAGTACGTGCGCAGCCCGCCGTTGTGAAACCAGCGCATGAAGTGCCAGCCCGGTCGAGCCAGCGCCCCGAGTCCGTAGTGCTCGGCGTACGCCACGAAGCTGGTGTGATACGACGAGACGAACGGAATCCCCAGCTCACGCGCCGCTCGACGCCCCGCCAGTCCGACGCCGAACTCGGTCGCGGCGTGGACGATCGTGGGGGCGTACGCCTCGAGCTCGGCCCGCACCACGCGCTGCGTTGGCCAGGCGAGACGCAACTGTGGATACGCCCAGAAGGCGCGGCTCGGAAACCGGCCCACGCCGGCAGCACTCGACGCCTCCGGATCATGGACGGTAAATACCCGCACGGCGCCGCCCCGCGCTTCGACGGCGGCCACGAGTCGCTCCAGCGTGCGCGCGACCCCGTTCACTTGCGGTGCAAAGGTGTCGGTGAAAAGCGCCAGTCGAAGTCCTTCGGCGCTGACAGTGTGACGCGGCATGGAGCCTGACGCCGCCAAGGGTCAGCGCCCCAGCACCGAGCGGTACACTGCGAAGAGCCGGTCGAAAACCGTGCTCCAGCTGTGTTCCGCTTCAGCGTATGCCCGCCCGCGTGCGCCAAGCGCGACCAGATCCTGCTGGAAGAGCTTGACGGCCTCTTCGGCCAACGACGCGGGCTGCTGCCGTGCATATACGCGGCCCGCACCACTCTGCTGCACGCGTTCCACCACGGCGCCTTCACTCACCGTGAGGACCGGCGTCCCGCTGGCCATCGCTTCGATCGCCGACAAGCCAAACGTTTCGATCGGTCCGGCGGCGACGTACACATCGAGGGCCGCCAACACATCCGCCAGCGCGTCGCGATCCGACACAAACGGGACGAAGGTCACGCGGGGGCCGTACGGGTGGGCGCGCAGTCGCGCCTCTATCGGTCCGGCGCCAACCAGCGCCAGCCTCGCACCACAGCGTCGCTCGACCTCGGCCCAGCCGTCGAGGAGCACGTCGAGTTCCTTCTCGCCCGCGAACCGACCCACGTACGCCGCCAACGGGCCATCGGGGAGACCGAAGCGCTCGCGTGTGTCGCTGGCGTATGCGCGGCGCGACGGCGTGAAACAGGCGAGATCCACCCCCAGCGGCACATGGGCGACGCGGTCGATGCCGACGCGCGACAGCTCCGTGGCCGAGTACGACGAAGCGACAATCGTCAGGGCGAACAATCGGTCGAGGCGACGCAGGTATCGCGAGGAGCCGTTGATCAGCGCACGGGACACCCGCCCGGCGCCGAGCCCCCGGGGCGTGAGCAGCTGCGTGAGGTTGGTGTGATAAAAACTCACCAACGGCACGCCGAGCAGGCGCGTGGCATGCTGTACGATCCA
>CAIUOO010000248.1 GCA_903900795.1 uncultured Gemmatimonadota bacterium
GCCCCCGGCATCACCAGCGGCGTCCCCGGCGGTGGCTCCGCCCCCGGCATCACCATCGGCGTGCCTGGCGGCGGTGCCATCGCGGCCGCCCGCTTCTTATTCGCCGCAATAATCGCCGCCGCTTTATCGCTGTTCTGCGCCGTTTGCCGTTGCGCCGTTTGCCGTTGCGCCGTTTGCCGTTGCGCCGTTTGCCGTTGCGCCGTTTGCCGTTGCGCCGTTTGCCGTTGCGCCGTTTGCCGTTGCGCCGTCCCCCCCTGCCCCCTCCCCCCTGATACCCTCCCTCCTGCAACCTCCGCCGACGCCATCGACGACCCAGCGATCTCAGCCCCAGCCTCCGGCTGATGCATCGCCTCGATCCCTTCCAGCGTCACGTACACCGACCGATCGATCGGGGTAAACGTGCGCCCCAAGATCCCGACAACGTGGAACGGGTGCGCTTCGTGACTCGACGTGCCGATGTCACGCAGCCCATGCACCACCACCACCGGTGTCCCGATCACGTAGCCCAGCTTCTCCGCCACCTCGCTGCCGATCACCACTTCCGTATCGGACACCGCCGCGCGGCCGGAGGCAAAGACGATCCGTCCATCCTTGCGGAAGCGATAGCGCTCATAGAACTCCGGCGTCGTGCCCACCACGCGGAAGCCGCGATGACTATCGCCGAGCGAGTACGGGACCACCCACTTCACGGCGGGATGCGTCTTCCACCGCTCCATCGTGGACAGCTTCACCGATCCGGACGGTGAGCCGATGCCGAACACCGCACTCAGCAACACTTGCAGCGTGCCACCGCGCGCACCGACGATCAGGTCGACGCCGCGAATCGTGCCCGCGAAGCTGTCGCGCACGCCGGCCCGCACATTCTCGATACCGACCAGCAACGTCACGCTGAGCGCGATCGACGCGACGGTCAGCGACGTGGTCAACAACCGGCTCCGCAGCGACGTGAGGGCCAGACGCAGGATCATCGTCATGGTGATGCCCTCAGCAGCGTTCCCCTCATGCGTCGGCTCCGACCTTGGCTGCGCGATTGATCTCCATGAGTTCCACGGTGCGCGAGAACAGCGGCATCAGCGTGTGGTCGTGACTCACGAACACGAGCGTGGTCTTGGCCTTCTCGCACGACGCAAACAGCAACTTGAGAAACCGTTCGCGCCGATCGGTGTCGAGCGCGCTGGTGGGCTCGTCGGCGATCACCACTTCGGGGCTTCCCATCAGCGCGCGCGCCGCGGCGACACGCTGCTGTTGCCCCACGCTCAGTTCCGAAATCGGGGAATCGAGATACTGCGCGATATCGAGTTGCGACGCGATGTCGCGCACGGCGTCGTCGAGCGAGCGTCCGCCCAGTCGCTCGCGACGGGCAGGCTCGAGTCGAACCGGTAACAGGATGTTCTCCCGCACCGGGAGATACGGAATGAGATTGAACATCTGGAACACGTAACCCAGATGTCGCGCCCGGAACGCATCACGAGCCCCGCCCGACATGGTCGAGAAATCCTGCCCGAGAATGCGGACGCTGCCGCTGGTCGCCTGCAGCACGCCGGCAAGAAGGCCGAGCAGCGTGGTCTTGCCACTGCCGCTCGGCCCATGCAGAAACACTGTCTCCCCCCGGGCGATTGTCAGCGAATCGATCGCCAGGACGTCACGCCCCTTCTTGTACGCAAAGCGCAACGCGGACAGCTCGACCGCTGTGGTGCCGCTGCGACCGGTGTCGGCAGGAGCTGCCACTGCAGCCCCCTCGCTCATTTCGACGAGTAGGGCTCGACCTTGAGTCCTTCGAGCTGGTAGCCAACGGTACCGTACGGGCTTTCGACCGAGGCAATCTTAAGACGCCCCGACATCCAGACGGCGTCGAACAGGTTGAGCTTGACCGCCTTCTTGCCACCCATCTCTACCATCACGATCTGGTTCGGCGGCGGCGGCGGCGTGTGCACGCACGCGCCGTAGTACGGCACCAAGAGGAACTCGGCCCCCTCTTCCTGGAAGTCGTCGAGCGGTACGACGAAGCCGGGAATCCGGACCAGCTTGCCCTCGAGCTTTTTCAAGGTGTCCGTGGATTTGCCGTTGGTGTAGTCGAGACCAGCCAGCACGCGCCAGTCGATGTTGACCGCCTCTTCGACGAGCGCTTTCGGAGCGGTCGACGCCGTGGGCACGGCAGGGACGGCCGCGGCGCGGGCGGGCGGCGCGGAGCGCGCGGGACGGGACGGCGTAGTGAAGGCCGTCGTGGCACAGAGCACGACGGAGATGCCGACCAGCGAGAGCACAGGCGAACGGCGGGACATGGCGAATCCTGGGAGCAGGACGAACGGGAGCCCACGCGACGGCGTCGCGGGTCACTCCCTGAAATCTACGCAATCCGGGCGGGAACGCTGAAGCGGGAACACGAACGGCCGTCAAAAGCTGCTCGACCGCAGCCGTCCCCGACAGTACCCCAACGTCGCCGGCTGGTGCCGAGCCGCCACGGTATATTCCTCCAGATGAGTCGCGCCGAAATCACCACGCCGGAAGCCCTCGTCGACGAGAGCGTCGTCGAGCTGTCCCTGCGTCCCCAACGACTGGTCGAGTTCATCGGCCAGCAGAAGGTCAAGGATAGCCTCGGCATCGCCATCGCGGCCGCCCGTGCCCGGAAGGAGCCGCTCGACCACACGCTGTTTTTCGGCCCGCCGGGGCTCGGCAAGACCACACTCGCCGACCTCATGGCCCGCGAGCTGGGCGTGAACCTCACCACGACCTCCGGCCCCGCGCTCGAAAAGCCGGCGGATCTCGTCGGCCCGCTCACGAACCTGCGGGAAGGCGACGTGCTGTTCATCGACGAGATTCACCGGATGCGCCCTATCATCGAGGAGTTCCTCTATCCCGCGATGGAGGATTACCGGATCGACATCCGGCTGTCCGATGGCCCCAAGGCACAGACCGTCACCATGAACATCGAGAAGTTCACGTTGGTCGGTGCCACCACCCGGCTCGGCATGCTCACGTCCCCGCTGCGCGCGCGCTTCGGCATCGTGCAACAGCTTGGCTTCTATCCGGTGGACGAACTGGAAGTGATCGTGCGGCGCACCGGTGAGGTGCTGAAGGTGGAAATGGACCCCGGCGGTGCGCATGAAATCGCCAAGCGCTCACGCGGCACCCCGCGCGTGGCCAATCGGTTGCTGCGCCGTGTGCGCGACTACGCGCAGGTCTGCGCCGACGGCCGCATCACCCTCGACGTCGCGCAGGCTGCGCTCGAGTTGAATAACGTCGACCACTTCGGCCTCGACGACATGGATGCGCGCCTCCTGAAGACGATCATCGAGAAGTTCGACGGCGGGCCGGTGGGACTCAGCACCATTGCGGCCGCGATCGGCGAGGATGCCGGCACGATCGAGGAAGTCTACGAGCCGTTCCTCGTCCAGCACGGATTCCTGCAGCGCACCCCGCGTGGACGCGTGGCGACCGCGCATGCCTATCGCCACCTTGGCTATGTGCCTCCGCTTGGCGCCTTCGAACAGCCCACCCTGTTCTAAGCGCGGCACCATGACAACAATGTCCGACCGCGTGGTGCGGGCCACACGGCGTACGCTCGTAGTGCTCCTGCCCGCGACACTCGCTGCACTCACGACGCGCGCGCTCATTGCGCAACCGATGTCACCGCCACCAATGGCGCGTATCTCTGCGGCGCACATCGCGGACTCCATCGCCGCCAATGGCGATACCGCCCGGGCAGTGGCCCTGCTCGATTCCGCCGTGCGCCGTGACCGGAGTAACGCCGCGGCATGGCACCAACTCGGCCTGCTGCAGTGGAATCAAGCGCGCAGCGCGCGCCATCCGACCTTCATGAAGGATCAGCAGAAGATCCGGATGCTGAGCGCCGCCGATACGGCGCTGCGACTCGCCACGCAGCTCGCTCCCGACAGCGCGCGCTACTGGCTGAGCCTGAGCCGCTTCAACCTCCAGTCGGGGGTCTCCACCATGCGTTTCTCCTCGAGTGGGCAGGCGCGCGACGGCATGTCGGCGGCGGAGCGCTCTGGGGAAACGTTGTTGCTTGCCGAGGCCGCCGACATGGCCGGTATGGCCGCATGGCGCAGCTACGATGCGCTGGCGAATCGTGGTCTGCCCTCCGGCATGTCGAAGATCCAGTTGGAGAACACCAACAACTGGAATCGCAAGAACGCGCGAGACTACGTGAATTCGATCGCCAGCAAAATCGAACCACCCACGGGCGACAACGATCACGCGACAGCGCTCGGATACTTTTCGCGTGCCGTGGCGGCCGACTCCAGCAACCTCCGCTACAGCCGTCATCTCTTTATGGCGTACGCGGAACGAAAGCAGTGGCAGGATCTGGCCACGGTGGCCACCCGGCGCGCGACTCAGTTTCCCCTCGACTTTCAGGCGCAGCTGGCGCTCGGCCTGGCGTACCACCGCCTCGCCAATGAGAAGGGCGCGACACGGGCCTTCGACAGCGCC
>CAIUOO010000249.1 GCA_903900795.1 uncultured Gemmatimonadota bacterium
AGAACATGGGCTCGGTGGGCACGTCATTGCCCATTTCCCGGGCGTGGGCGACGTAGTTGCGGCCAACGCAGACGATCTTTGACGGAGTATGCATAGGAAGTCGTAAGTCCCGAGTTCGTGGGGCGTGAGTGGAGCCTACAAGAACCTACCGCTTCGTCCGGTCGCTCGCATAGAACCGAGACACCTCATCGCGTATCGTACCCCACGGTCCCGTCACTCTTTTCGCCGGCGGCAGCGCATTCAGCAAATCGCGCCCATAGCGCTTGGTGACCACGCGTGGATCGCTGATGACGACCACGCCGGAGTCGGTGGCGGTCCGGATGAGCCGACCAAAGCCCTGCTTCAGGCGCAGCGAGGCGTGTGGGAGCATGAACTCCACGAACGCGTTGCCGCCGCGGGCTTCGATCGCTTCGCATTGCGCCGCCACCATGGGCTCGGTGGGCACGCGAAACGGCAGCTTGGCAATCAGCAAGCCGCGCAGCGCGTTGCCCGGGACGTCCACGCCTTCCCAGAAGGTCGCCGTGCCCAGCAGCACGGCGCGACCGGAATCGCGGAAGCGCTGCAACAACACATCGCGCGGCTCTTCACCGTGCACCAAGAGTGGCGTGGGCCCGTCCATCCCCATCTCGCGCAACTGCTGCGCCATCTCGCGCACGTCGCGATGACTGGTGAACAGGCCGAACAGGCCACCGTCACTCGCGATGATCAGGTCACGCATCTGCTGCACCACCGCCGCGAAATGCTCGCGCGGATGCTCGTTGGGTGCCGGCAAATCAGTGGGCACCACCAGCAGCGCCTGACGCGGATAGTTGAACGGCGACTCGAAGATGGCGGTGCGCTTGAGGAACGTGCCTTCGTCGAGCCCCAGGCGCTGCTCGAGAAAGCCGAAGCCGCCATCGGTGGCCAGTGTCGCGCTCGTAATCACCGTGGTCTCCACGCGACCGAACAGGTCGTCGCGCAACACCGGCGCCAAGTCGAGCGGCACACAATGCACAGCGACGTTGCGCTCGGTGGCGGTCGGCTTCCCCTGGAATTCCATCCAGCGCACGACCGGATCCTTGTCCTTGGGCGGCTGCAGTCCACGCGACAACGAATCACCGGCACCCGCCAATCGGCGCGTGACGGCCCGCACTTCATTCAGCAGCGGCGCCATCTCCTCACTGCGCTTCTGGTCACTCTCCAACCGCTCGGTCACCAGTCGCAGTCCGTCGGACAGCGACGCAATCTCGATGAGCAGTTCGGCCAGCGTGTCTTCGATGCCGTTGATCCAGAGCGGGTGCTGCTGAAATTCATCGGTGAGCCGTAAGATGGGCGCGCCGGTGCCTTCGAGCACCGCGGACAACAGCTCGAACAGCAGCTGCGTGCGATCGCGCGCCGTGGCCGCACTCGACACCATGCGCTGCTGCACCAGATCGAGACTGGCCACGCTGTGCAGATCGCTGAAGCCGCCCAGCTTGGCCGCGAGCGCCGGCAGCAATCCCTTACCGCGACGCTCGAGTCGGTTGAACAACCGCGCCAGTGCGCGCCGCGTGATCGAGCTGCCCAGGTGCGACGCGGCCGCGTCTTCGAGATGATGACCTTCGTCGATCACCAGACGCTTGTACGCCGGCAACACGGCCGAGTCCTCCCAATTCTGCGCCTGACGCCGCACGGCGACATCGGACAGCAGCAGGTGGTGATTCACCACCACCACATCGGCCGCTGCCGCTTCCTTGCGCGCCTTGAACAGAAAGCACTTGTCGTAAAACGAGCACTTCATGCGCCCGCACAGATCGGGCTCGGCCGCCACTTCATCCCACACATCCGGACGCGGTGGCGTGGGCAGGTCGGCCAGTGAGCCGTCCTGCGTTTTCTCCGCCCACTCGGCGATCTGCTCCACGTCGCCGGCGCCGCCATCGTCGAACAGCGCGGCCCCGGCCCCGCGCGCCTGCTCGAGGCGCTGAAGACAGAGATAGTTCCGCCATCCCTTCAACAGCGCGAAGCGCACCTTCTGATCGGTGAGCGCGCGCTGCAGGAACGGCAAATCCTTGGCGACCAGCTGCTCCTGCAACGTGATCGTGTTGGTGGAGACGATGGTGCGTTCGCCATTGGCCGCGGCCCATCGCAACGCCGGCACGAGGTAGCCCAGCGACTTGCCCACGCCGGTGCCGGCTTCCAGCAGCGCCACCCCGCCGCGATTGAACGTCTCCGTGACCGCCGCCGCCATCGCGCGCTGACTGGGCCGGTCTTCGTAGTCGCGCGAGCCGCTCACCCGCTGCATCGTCTGCGCGATGAGGCCGTAGGGCCCGAGCGTGACGTCCACGTCGTCGAGCGACACCGGCAGCCGCTGTTTGCTGCGCGGCACTTCGGCCACGACGTACACGCGCGTGGCGTCATTATCCACGATCGCGAAACCCACGCCATTGCCGTGAATGCGCGCCGCCACTTCGAGGTCGGCATCGCTGGGCTCGAGCAATCCCGACGGATGATTGTGCAGCATCAACTCGCCGCGTTCGGCCACCCCGGGCAGCGCCAGCACACTGCGCACGTCGCCGCGGAACACCACGCGCGCCGTCGTGATCAGATTCTCGTCGTCGACGGTGCACACGAAACAGACTTCGTTACCGCCGGCCAGCTTGATCGCGACGCGCACCGCGGTCGCGGCCTTCGGTGACAGACGCGTTTCACCTACGGCTTTCGCGCCTGCCTTCACCACACGCTTGCCCGTCACGTCTTGCGCGGCTTCTTCTTCGCAGCGGGGAACAAAACGTTGTTCAGGATGAGCCGGTAGCCGGGCGAATTCGGATGCAGCGAGAGATCGGTGGGTGCGCTGCCGATGGCGTGCTGCGCGTCTTCGGGGTCGTGACCGCCTAGGAACGTCCACGAGCCCTTGCCCGCGTCACCATGCAGATACTTGCTCCACGGCGCGCCGTCTTCGCTGGCGAGCACGGTCACCCCTTGCTTCACGATGGCGCGATTGAAGCTCGTGGTCACGCCGTAGAAATCGGGCACCACGGTGCGATGATTCTGCACCAGCATCGTAGCCACAGGATCGAGCTTGGCCGAGAAATCGAACAGCGTGAAGGTGCCCAACGGCTGACGACGCGCCGGCACATTCACCTGATGGCCGTCGATGTCGCTGAGCGCGTTGATGTACGGCGACGGCTCCACGTGCGCGCCCGTGAAGGCAAGCGCCCGCGTCCAGTCCATGCGAGCATCGGCATCGGGAGCCGGCGGCGTGCCATCCGAGAACGGTCCGGCAATGTCGACAGTGAACGCTGCGATGGCGAGATCGAGCGACTCGGTGGCGCCGCACATGGCGAACAGGAATCCGCCGCGATCGACGAAGCCACGGATGTTGTCGGCCACCGCCTTCTTGAGGCCCGGCACATCGGCCTTGCCGAAGCGCTTGGCCATCGCGATGTCGCGTTCGCGCTGCGCGACGAACCAGGGCGCGTCGCGATAGGCGAGATAGAGTTTGTTGAACTGGCCCGTGAAGTCTTCGTGGTGCAAGTGCACCCAGTCGTACTTCGACAGGTCACCCTGCATTACGGCGTCGTCCCACACCGAGGTGAACTCGATACCGGCATACGTGAGCGCCAGCGTGACGGCGTCGTCCCAGGGTGGCTGATCGACCGGACGATAAATCGCGATCTTGGGCGCGCGCTCCAGCACCACGGCGTCCATGTTGCCGCCGGCCACTTCCGCGCGCATGGAGGCCACGGCCGCATCGGTCATCAGTTCGATACTCACGCCATCGAGCGCCGCCCGGCGACGCAGATCAGGCGCATCGGGAAGCAGGAACGAGCCGCCGCGATAATTCAGCAGCCACTCCGCCTTCTGCCCGTTCTTGAGCGCGAGGTAGGTGACACCGTAGGCCTTCAGGTGATTGCGCTGACTGTCGTCCATCGGCAGCAGCATCGACTGGGCCGAGAGCGAGCGCGCCATGGTGAGCGACACCATGGTCACGAGCAGGGCCGCCATCACGCGGCTCCAGAGAGTGGTGCGAACGAACAAGCGCATAGGGGAAATGTACCCGCGAGTGCTCAATGAGTCACAGGCGGCACCTGCCCCTTCATCCGTTCGAGTTCTCGGCGCGCCTGTGGGGCCAGCGCGCTCGTGGGATAATCCACGAGCAGTGTTTCGAAGCGCGTGGTGGCGCCGGCTTTGTCACCGGCGGCCAACAGCGCGCGCGCCGAGGCCAGCAGCGCTTCCGCCGCCTCCGGACTCTTGGCCCACGTGGCGATGATGCGATCCCACAGCGTCATCGCGCCGGCTTTCGGTGACAACCGCGCCGCCATGGAGAGCAGCGCTGGTGCCGCCGGTCCAACCGAGTCGGATAGCGCAATAAAGCGCGCCGCCGCGCCGGCCGAATCGCGACGGGCGAGGGCGAGAAACGCGGCGCCCAAGCCGGGCGATTGATCGACCCGGGTGCGCGCCAAAATGCCCAAGGCGTCCACCAACTCACCGCGCTGCGTGGAGGCACGCACGAGTCGCTTGCGCGCGGTGGCCAGGTCGCCGTCGTACAGCGCCAGCCAGCCCGCCGTTTCGTCGTCGTCCTCGAGATCGGTGCCCTTCACCGCGTCCTTGGCCCGCGCCAGATCACCGGCCCGCAGATAGGCACTCACCAGCGGGCGTGCCATCGCCGAACGCGCCGTTTCGTCGAGCAGCTTGCCCGACGCCTCGATGCGCTGCTGCGCGTCGGCCGCACGGCCCAGCTCACCGAGGGCCGCGATTTCGATGGGCAGCAGTGCGCGGGCGCGCACGGCATCGGTGCCCGGACCTTTGCGGGACACCAGCTGCAACGCACCGGCGGCATCCCCGGCGTTGAGCGCGGCCTGGGCGGCCCGCTGCTGCGCTTCGAGATCACCCCGCTTCTCGAGCACGGCGGTCCATGCGTCACGCGCCACCAGCCACGACTGCGCCAGCTCGGCCCGCTCACCGAAGGCGCGCCACGCGGCCGAGGTGGAGTCGTCGGACTTCACCGACGCCAACGCGAACCACGCGCGTCGGGGCTCGCCCCACGCCAGCTC
>CAIUOO010000250.1 GCA_903900795.1 uncultured Gemmatimonadota bacterium
CCGTCGGCCGTCATCGAGCCGCGGGCAACGGGACGATCCATATTGCCGCTCAACGCCAACTGCCCGGAGACCCGTCCACGGAGTCGTTGCACGCCGTCGATCGTGAGCGGCAACCCATCAAGTCGCAACGAGTCGGCCGTGATCTGAGCATCGACCTGATCCGACAGCAGGCGTTTCTCCACCGGGGCGATGGCGAGATCGATCGGCACGCGCGCTTCCGCCCGCAACGCTCCGCCGAGGGAGTCGGCGAGCACCGCCGAGGCGACGAGCTTGCGATCGGCGTATCGTCCCGTCGAGTTGATCGACGGCAGGCGGAATCCACCGAGACCAAGCGAATCGCCACGCAGACTCCACGACAGGAGCGGCATCGGGCGCGTCCCGGTGAGCTCGGCCGTTCCACTTAGCGTCCCGGCGAACGTCGGGGTACCCGCCAGAAGCGCCGCGATCTCACCCACCGGGAATTGCTCAAGCCGGATCGCGCCGGTGATCGGGCGACGGCTCGGCACGTCAGCGACGGCGTTGAACACACCGGCGGTGTTTGAGCGCAGTTCAACCGGGAATAGGCGAAACCCCGTGGAATCCTGCCGCAGCGTGATCGGCTTCACGCTCCGCCAGAGGACATCGGCATAGGACAGCTGCAGCGAATCGAGCGCCACCGCGAACTGCGACGGAGACCGCGTATACACGCCACGAGCCAGCAGGTGCGCGTCGCTCTGTGAGCTGACATCGAGCACGAGCCGACCGCTATCGGCATTGGCCTGCTCGACGCGGAACCCGACGGCCTGTAGTCGGATCGCCCCGAGGCCATCGACGTCGTCGGCGGTGGCGGCGCCTTCAAAGGCGGGACGCGTGAAGACGTGATCGGCCTGTGCCGAACCGAAGACCCGTCCCACGCGAACCGAACCCACCTGCATGGCGCGGGCGCCGAGCGCGGCCGTGGCGCCGGCGTCGGTGAGACTGCCGTAGAGGTAGCCGGAGAACGACAGGTCGCCTTCGAGCGTATCGGCGGCGAGCGTGCGCAGCGACGTCGCGGCCGCACTATCGACCGGCTGCATCATCGCGGCAAGCCGCCCCAATTGCGCACGCACCGCACCCAGCGAGTCGGCGCGTGCCGACAGGACGAGCGTATCGACCTGCAAGGAATCGCGCGCCAAGGCACCGCGCGCGTCGAACGTAACGCCGCCAATGTGCGCCGTCGCCGAGTCGACTCGCAACCGCTCAGCACCGAGCGAGACACTGCCCAGAAAATCAAAGGCGGGCCGGTCCTCCGTGGCCGACTGATTCCAGTCGGCCACCATGCTCCCCTCGACGAGCGCGAGGCTCGTGCTCCCGGTGGCCGATGCACCGGCGGCCGTGCGCGGGCCCTGCAGGGCGAGCGACAGCGTGCCGTCGACCGCGGTAAACGGTACGGTCGAACGTCCGATCCATTGCCGCACATCGAATTGATCGAGCGCGCCGGTGGCCGTAAGCTGCCAGCTCTCGGCCGTCAACGCGGCCGTGCCGTGCATCGTGACAACGCTGCGATCGTCGTTGGTGTTCTCGTGGGCCACGACGGCGGTCCCGTCGTTGGCACGGAGCGCCGCCGTCCAGCGCATGGCGTCGGTGCTACCATTTAGCGTGACGCGACCGGAGATGGCACCGCGAATCGGCAGCGTGGTATCGATACGCGCGAGCGCCCGCATCGATAACGGATCCAGTTGCAGCGCGGCGTTCACGGTGGGCACTTTCGCAGACGCGCCGCCGTAGCGCGCGCGGATATCACCGCGTACGGCCGATACGTTCCCCGCCGCATCGGTCCAGGTGAGCCCGAGGTTTGTGAGGTCGGCCGCGTCGAGATCGGCCGAGCGGATCACGCCGCGCGCCGTGAGGATGCCGTCAATGGCCGGCATTTCGGGGAGAAGCGCCGGTGAAAGGGCCAGAACGGAGCGCAGATCCACCCGGGCGTCCTCGACGGTCATCCCCCACGCGCGCGGACGCGCACCGATCTCCACCATACCACGAAGCGTCGCGCTGGAAACGGCGCCACCGGGCACCAGCGCATCGGCGAAGCGCGCGTCGAGCCGATCCATCTTGAAGGCGGTGAGCGGACCGCCGTCACGCGCCACCAGCCGACCGGTGAACGTACCGCGAATCTGCGGCGGCAACGCGTCGTAGCTGATGCGCCGCAACAGATCGCTCTGTAGCGGCACGAAGGTGAGGTCGACCCGCTGCAGCAGCAGTTGCGTCGGCGTGACTACGACATCGACCCCACCGGTGATTCGCGAGGCACCGCTCTTGACGTCCAGGGCAGAGAGGACGAACTCGACGTCATCCGGATTCACCAGCGTGCGCAGGCGGACGATAGCCGATCCCCGTCCGTCGGCGGGGAGCACATCCCAGATCCATTGGAGGTCGCTCAGGCCGGCGTTGGTCTTGATGACGACGTCGTAACGTAGCGGCCCGGGATGATGCCAGTCGACCGTACCGACGGCCGTGCCGGTCGACGCCGGCAATCGCACATCGCCAAGGTCGAGCTGCAGCGAGTCGCCCGTCCAGCGAATGCGACCAGAGGCTTGCGCGATGCGGATCGGTGGATCCGACACGACGCCGCTGAGCGTATCGATCTGCATCGAGGCCGGGCGCTTCTCGACATCAACGATGATCGCGTCGCGCGCACGGACCCGTTCGAGCTTCACGAGCCGACGCTCGAAGAACGTGCCGGCCGGCGTACGGACGAGATCGTGAAGGCTGTCTCTGACCGCGATGACGCTGTCGCGCGCCGCGCCGGCAAAGACGGGATGCGGCGCCCACGGCGCGATCGTCGCGATGCGCGCACCGTCGACGATCAACGAGTCCACGCGGATGTCGTCGCCGAAGCCGGGCGTAGCGCTCGGGGGCGTCTTGACCGTGTCTCCGGAAATGATGTAGGCGATGTTCCACGGGCCGGTCTCGTCGCGCTGGAGATCGAGCCGGAGGCCGCGCACGGCGAGCCGCCGCAGGTGAATCGCCTTGTCGAGCAGGTCGGTGATCGCGATCGATCCTTCCAGATGCTGCGCGCTGACGACGGGCACCCCGGCCGTATCGAGCAGTGCCACGTTATCGGCCGCGATGTGCGTGGGACTGATCGATCGCAGCACCCCGACCCGCAGCGTCCCGCGTCCGCCGAACAGTCCGTTCGCGCTGGAGATCACCGTGCGAAGCAGCCATCGGCGGCCGCTTTCGGTGTTCACGGCGAGATAGTACGAGATGCCCACCCCACCGATCGCGCCGAACATGATGCCGGCAGCCCACCAGAAGCGGCGCTGACGCGACGCCCGACGGGGCGCGGTGTCGGCAGCGGCGATCGTGTGCGGCGACGTCATCAGAACGCCTGGCCGAGGCCGAAGTGGAACGTAAGTCGAGAGAGTACGCCGCGGCCGGTCGCCGGTCGGTAGGTACTGGGGCACTCGAAAATGTCACTCGCGCGGGGATCGCTGATGTCGCGCGGACTGGCGCAAAGGATCTCGCCGGTGGTGCCCGTGTTGTCGCCCGACGTGAAGAACAGGGCGCGACCGGCCCGAGGCTCGTACGGTTGATAGCCGACATCCATGCGGAAGGGGCCCAGCGGGGTCACGACGCGCAGGCCGAGTCCGGGCGTCGCCCGGAGGTTGCCCCAGCGGAAGCCTTCGGAGTGCGTTTCCCAGACGTTCCCGGCATCGACGAAGGCCGCGAACTGCAGTTCTTCGGCGATGAAGCGAAAGCCGCGGCGCCACTCGAGATTGGCCACGACCATGGCGGTGCCGCCCCGGGGGACGGCGCGATCGTAGCCGGCGCCATCTTTCACGACGACCACGCGGTCACCGTTAGAACCTACGGTATCGAGCACGCTGGCGCCCGAGACCACGTACACCAACGGCCCCAGCAGATTCTGCTGGTACCCGCGCACTGAGTTCTGTCCGCCGGCGAAGATGCGCTCCTGCTGCGGGATCAACGGCGACCCGTCGACCAGTTCGGCACCGGGGGCGAACGCCCGCGACAGCTGCAGCCGGGCGCCGATGACGCCGCCGGCGAAACGGACGTACGTGGACGCTTCTCCGGTGCCGCGATAGAACACGAGCGACGTGACGAGTGGCGAGAACGTTTCGCCGGCCCGCACATCGCCGCGCACGCGCCATCCACGCGAAGGATTGACGGCGTCGTTGGTGTGATCGTGCGATGCGCTGGTACTCACGATGCCCACACTGCGTCCGAACAGCGACAGGGCAAAGTCCTCCGGGCGGCATTGGCCGAATCGCGCGCAGGACACGGCGGGATCGGTGATCGTCTTGCCGTTCTCGTACTGAAAGCCGGCGGTGCCGGCCGTGCGCGTGGTGAACTGCTGCGAGAGTTCGATGAGCGCACCGACGCCCGTTTCCCGCAGGTACGCGAACGGCTCACCGCGCCGCTCACTGTACACCGTCAACACCGGCTGAACGGGCCAGCCGAACAAGCGCGTGTTCGACAGGGTGGAGCCGACGTAGTAGTTCAGCTTTTCACTGAAGGGATCGAGCCGCAGCGCCCCGGAGCAGAGCGCGGGCGCGACATCCGCCGGCGTGCCGACGCCGATCTTGGAGGCACGCGCCGAGAGTTCCAGCCGACGACCGACGCCAAGGAAGCCACGATCGGTGACGCGCCCCTGCATCCGGATACAGTCCTGCGTGGCCCAACCCACACCGACGCGCGCGGCGCGGGTGCGGGCCTCGGCGACCGCGACCCGCAGGTCCAGTACGCTATCGCGGACGCCGGTGAGCGGCGTGAGGGTGTCGATGAGCACCAGACGAAAGGCTTCGGATCGATACAGATCGCGCTGCGCATCAAGGATTGCGCTGGCCCGGAATCGATCCCCCGAGCGGATCGCGACCAGGCGCGCCACAGCCGCTGAGTCGACCCGTGGGCTCCCGTCCTGCAGTGGCTGCACCTCGATCTGCACGGTGCCGATCGACACCGCGCGGCCCGGGGCAAAGCGTAGCGTGAGCGTGACGCGTGCGGCAGCGGAATCGATCACGACCTGGCTCTGTGGGCGCGGGGCACGCGCGTAGCCGGCATCCCGCAGTCGCGCCACGACCCGATCGATGGTGCTGTCGACGCGCGTGCGGTCGAAGCGCTCGTGCTCGAGGGCGCGCAGCGGCGCGTCGAAGCCGCGCGTGCCGGCCGCGGGCGCGGGGAGTCCGTGAATCTGTATGGTATCGAGGATCGCTTCGGGGCCTGGGGTGATCGCGAAGCGCAGCCGCACGCCATCGGGCCGACGATCGATGGTCGGAATGACTGAGGCTTGGAACCACCCAACCTGCCGATGCATCACGGCCAGCCGCAGCGCATCGCGGCGGAGTTCGAGGGAATCGAGGCAGGGCGTGGCGCCGATACGAAACCAGCGTGTCTTTACCCCGGGCTCGTGGGTGACGATGCTGGCGGCGAGCGTGATCGCGTCGAAACGCGGGCTCCCGCTAAACTTCACCGAGTGTACACGCTGCGCCTTGTCGCAGCGGGTCACACGTTGTGCACTCGCCTGCAGCGGCCAGCAAACCGCGGCGACAGCAAGCAGAGGAATCACTAACGAAAAGCTCGGGAAGACTTTAGGGCGGCCCATGCGTCTGCGAAATGTAATTCGAGGCGGTATCCCTGCCCTGCGACTCGCCGGGGAATGGGGAACGTGCCCGCCCGGGTGTGTACCATTTATCGACTGTTCATCGACCGTTCATCACGCCGGGATACCTTCCCTTCAGCATTCCTTTCCGTCTTTCAGTGGAGCGCCTGCATGATCCCGATCACCGACGTTGCGGTTGGCTTTCTCATGGTGTGGCAGGCCGCCGTGTCTCCTGAGCAGACGGCCCTCACGGTTCGCCCAGACTCCCTCCCCCAACCGCATGCGGCCACCGTGATGCAGCCGGTGGGACTCACGAGGCTCTCGGCGGATACCGTGCCACGCGTTCGACGCAAGGCGTTCGTGTACAGCGATGGGTACGCCACGCGCTTGCGCGTCCACAAGATTCTCAGCTGGGGCATGCTCCCGTTGTTCGCGGCGTCCTACTTCTCGGGCGACCAACTGCTCGAGAACGGGAGCGACGCCCCGTCGTGGGCGCGCACCATGCACGGTCCGGCCGCCACCGGGAGCGCCATCCTGTTCGGCGCGAACACCGTCACCGGCGGGTGGAACCTCTGGGAAGGCCGAAAGGATCCCAATGGGCGTACCCGCCGCATTCTGCATAGCGTGCTCTTCACGGCGGCGAGCGGTGGTTTTGCCTACGCCGGGACGAAGCTCGCCGACGACGCCGAGGAGAACCTGAATGCGCGTCGCACGCACCGGAATGTGGCACTCGGTTCGATGGGTGTCTCCACGGTGAGCTGGCTGATCATGTTGATCGGCAACTGACCCTTCTTCCGCCAACGCCACCCGATGCTCGAAACGCTCACCACGCTCCTTCTCCCTTGGTCGGAACTCTATGCCGAGAGCGCGTGGATCCCCACCACGGTTCTGGCCGTGCACGTGTTGGCGCTGTTTGCGGGCGGCGGCATCGCGATCGCGGCGGATCGTCGCGTGCTGCGGGCCACTCCGGGTACGCGCGAGGCGTATCAGGCGGCGGCGGAAGATCTGCGCACCACGCACGCCATCGTGATCGGTTCGATCGTGATCATGATTGTCAGCGGCGTGGCATTGGCAACGTCCGACATCGGGACCTTTGCCGTCTCCACAGTGTTCTGGGCTAAGATGGCCGCGTTCACGGTACTCATCGCTAACGGCGCGTACATGCGGCGCACAGAATCGCGGGTGCTGAACGCGGCCACTGATGCTGGTGTCGTCATCGACAAGACAACGCAGTGGCCGAGCGCCCACCTGCCGTGGGCGGTGCTCAAGCGCTCGGCCACGGTCAGTCTGATCGCGTGGTTTACCGTGGTATTGCTGGGTGTCGTGCTCTCCGATATCTGACCTCGCTACGTCCCTGTCCTCTTTGTCACGGAACCCCGTCACATGACTGATTCCCAATCGCCCTGCACCGGCTGCTCGGGGCGTCGAGATTTTCTCCGGACCGCGCTGACGGGAGCCGCCTCGCTCGTGGCGTTGTCCACCCTCGGTCCGGTCAACGCCATCGCATCGATCGCCCCGCGGGCAGACGGCGGTACAGTGCGGTACGCGATCCCAGCGGCCGATGGCGTGTCGATCGACAGCGCCAACGAGGTCATTCTCTGTCGCTCCAACGGCGATGTCTTCGCCTTCGCGCTATCCTGCCCGCACCAGAACACGGCGCTGAAGACCATGCCCAAGAATGCCGGCTTTCAGTGCTCGCGTCACAAGTCGAAGTACCTGCCCAATGGGACATTCGTGAGCGGCCGCGCCACGCGGAACATGGACCGTCTGCAGATCGCGCGCGACGGCGCGCAGATCGTGGTGGACCCGGACATCGCGTTCGAGAGCGACGTCGATCCGGCGAAGTGGGCAGCGGCATTGGTCAAGGTCTGAGCCAACCGGGCCAGATCGCTTCATCTCAACGGAGTCGTCATGTCTGATTGCACGAAGTGCCGGGGCGCCGGCGTGAACCGACGGGAGTTTCTGGCCACAAGTTCGGCGCTGGCGATCACCGCCGTCCTGGCCGCCTGCGGTAGCGACAGCGAGGAGGGTTCCAGTATGACGGGGCCGCGCAACGTGAACGCCACCGTCACCCTGGCCAACTACGCCGCCCTCGGCACCGTCGGCGGGATCGCGGTGATCAGTGGCGCGGGCACCCCGATTGCCGTGGTTCGCGCCTCCGCGACCCAGTACCGCGCGTTTTCCCTGATCTGCCCGCATGCGGGCACCACCGTGTCGATCAGCGGCGCGGGCTTCCGTTGCTCGAATCATGGCGCCACGTTCAATGGGAGCGGCGCGTGGACCGGTGGCGAGCGAACCACCGGTCTGTTCGAATTCACCGTCGCGTCCAATACCACCGCCGGCACGATCACGATTACCTCCTGACGTCATGTCCTCTTCCGTTTCGCCTCGCAGCGCCGGCACCACGATCCCGGCGCTGTTCTCGTTCCTGACGCTCTCGCTGGCGACGCCCGTCATCGGCCACGCGCAGCAGTCGAAGCCCGCGACCAAGGCCACGCCCACCGAGGCGGCGCTCGATCGCCTCGCCAAGCAGCCCACCGTGGCCAAGGCCATGGCCGCCCTGCAGTCCGAGAACGAATGGACGCTGACCGAGCAGGCCGCGCTCTGCGAGATTCCGGCGCCGCCGTTCAAGGAGGCCGCGCGCGCGGCGGCGTTCCGCGACAAGCTCGCCGCGCTTGGCGTGCAGAAGCTGCGCATCGACCGCGAAGGCAATGTGATTGGCGAGATCAGCGGCACCGGACCGGGGCCGACGCTCGTGTTGAGCGGACACCTGGATACCGTGTTCCCCGAAGGGACGAACGTGAAGGTGAAGCGCGAAGGCACCAAGCTCACGGCCCCTGGCATCGGTGACGACTGCCGCGGACTGGCCGCGGTGCTGGCCACCACCCGGCAGATCATCGCCAACAAGATCCCGTTCAATGGGCGCCTGTTGGTCATCGGTACGATGGGCGAGGAAGGTCCGGGCAATCTTCGCGGCGTGCGCGCGCTGTTCAGCGGTCCGCTCAAGGATTCGATCGACATGTTCATCTCGATCGACGGCACGGGCTTCGGCATCACGAACGGGGCCGTGGGCAGCAATCGCTATCGCGTGAGCTACAAAGGGCCGGGCGGGCACAGCTACGGCGCCTTCGGCATGCCGAATCCGATTCACGCCATGGGCCGGGCGATCGCGAAGATTGCCGATCTCGAAGCCTCGACGAACCCCAAGGTCACCTTCAACGTGGGCCTGGTGTCCGGCGGCACGTCGGTGAACTCCATCTCGGCCGAAGGCGTGATGGACATCGATCTGCGCAGCGAATCGGCGGCGGCACTGGCCGACATCGACGCCCGCTTGCAGACGGCGCTTCGTCAGGCCCTCGACGAAGAGAAGGCGCGCTGGCCCAAGTCGACCGTGCCGCTGGCGCTGGTGATCGACACGACGGGCCTGCGTCCGGCGGGCACGACGGCGGACACCTCGTTCATCGTGCGCACCTCATTGGCCGCGGCTCGCACCATGAACGTGTACGCGCCACTCACAATTTCGAGCACGGACGCAAACATCCCAATCTCCAAGGGCATTGCCGCCGTCACGCTCGATGGTGGCGGTGTGGGTCGCGGTGCCCACTCGCTCGACGAGTCGTACGACGATCGCACCGACGGCTACAAAGGCCCGCAGTGGATTCTGCTGGTCGTGATCGGCCTGCTCACCACGCGCTAACGAAAGAGCCCCGGCAGCTCGTCGATCGAGAGATCACGCGCTGCCGGCAGTAGTCCCGACACGAACGCCGCTTCACCCAGTAACGCCGGCGCGTGCGCACCGGCGGCCCGGCGCTCGCGAATCGATGTGTCGTGATTGGCCTTGCTGAGCTTCCGACCATCCGGGTGCACGACCAGCGGATGATGCCACCACTGCAGTGGCCGCTCACGGCCAAGCAGCGCGGCCAGGTGTAGCTGACGGCCCGTACTGGCCAGCAGGTCCTCCCCGCGGATCACGACGTCGATATCATGCGCCATGTCATCCACGACGACGGCGAATTGATAGGTCCATTGCCCGTGTCGATCGCGCACGAGGAGGTCGCCGCACTGCTCCGCGGGCGACTGGCGCATGGGGCCGAGTCGCCGATCATCAAAGGCCTCGACGCCGTCGCCCATCCGTACGCGACGCGCGAATGCTTCGGTCTCGGCATGCCCTGCGTCTCGACAGGTACCCGGGTAGCGGGGCTCCTCCCCCGCAGCATGCGGCACATGTCGCGCGATATCGCGTCGCGTACACGTGCACACGTACGCGAGGTCGCGAGCACTCAGGGCGGCGAGCGCGGCGGCGTAGCGGTCCTCGTTGTCTGACTGCCGGTGTGGATGCCGGTGTGGATGCCGGTGCGGATGCGGGTGTGGCGCTCCGTGTCGCGCCGCGCGAATGCTGTCGGTGCTCCCGATGTCGGGCACGAAGCCAAGCCAGTCGAGGTCGTCAAGCAGCGCCTCTTCGTATTCAACCC
>CAIUOO010000251.1 GCA_903900795.1 uncultured Gemmatimonadota bacterium
CAGTTTGCGTTGCGCCGTGCGATGCAGAGCCGTGATGAGGGCGGCGAGCTGCTCCTCTTCCACGTACTGCAGTTCATCGACGAAAATCGCGAGCGCCGAATCGGCCTGCTGGGCGGCCGCACCGGCGGCTTCGAGCAACGCTTGCAGATCGTGTTCGAGATCACCGTTGTCGGCCAAGCCGGGTTCGGGCTCGAAGTCGAAGCCCACCTCGATGTCCTCGAACTTGAGCTTGAGCGACTTGGCAAATCCGGCGAGCCCGCGCAATGCACGCTGGGCAAGGTCCTTTGCTTTGGCGTTCCGCGACAAGCGCAGCAGTGTTTGCCGGAGCTGCGGCGCGAGCATGGCGGGGAGCGACCGGTCAGGCGGCGGGGTGCCGGCGTCCGGAGCGAAGGGGGTTGGCGATGGGATCTATGCGCTAATTACAGCGGGTTTAGTGAGTTTATCAAGAATCTGTAAATTGGCTAAGCTCGGTATATATGGGCGACTCTGAACTTGCTTCGGTCACACCAGCGCACAATCTTTCCCTCATGAGCGCATCGTCAGATATCCGACCCGACGCCATCCGCCTGGTTGAGCAGCTTCCCGCCGATGCGAGCTGGGACGATCTCGCGTACGAGGTCTACGTGCGGCAGGCCATCGAACAGGGTCTCGCGGATGCCGACGACGGACGAACGGTCGAGCACGAGACGGCGCTCGCTCGGGCCCGTGCGCGGATTCGGCGCGCGTCGTGAGTGTGGCGCTCCGTTGGACGGAGCGGGCGGTCGCGCACTTGGAGGCTCTGGTCGAGTATATCAGTCTGACCTCGCCCGTGTACGCCGAAGGCATGGTCACGCGGATCGATCAGCGCCTTCGACTCGCGCGCTTGCAGCCTGAGATTGGTAAGCAGGTTGCTGAAGTCAACGATGCCACGATTCGAGAAGTTGTCGTGCCGCCCTATCGGGTGTTCTACCGAATCCACCCCGATGCGATCGAGGTGCTTGCGATTGTGCACGAGCGTCGCCATTTGCCGAACGCGTTGTAGGTTGCGCGCGGGTCGAGATTCTCAAGGGGCGATGTCACGCTCGCTCCCGATGATCCACAGTTTCGGCTGCGCGAAGATCTTGCCGATGAACGCGTTCTTCTTCTTGATTCGCGCGGTTATCTCGTCGCTGCTGTACATGGTCGGGTTGACGGGGCGCCCCAATCGCTGGCTCGCGGTCTCGAGCAGGGTGAACAACTCGGCGTAGCTCAAGGTGTCGCTTACGATGAGTACGTCGATATCGCTCTTGGCGGAATCGATGCGCTTCGCGACGGATCCGAAGACGAAGGCCAAGGATATTTCGGCGGCTCGCGGTGCCAACGCCGAGCGAAGCACGTCGACGAGGCCGGACGTTTTGAGCATCAGCGTGCGGAGTTCTTCGTAGACGGGCGACGCGGGGTTGGCCTGATAGTGCGTTTGATTCCCCACGCGACGCAGGGTGACCAGTCCAGCCGACGTGAGCTTTGCGAGTTCGCGCTGCACCGCGCCCGATCCTGAACCGGCGAGATGAATGAGCTCCTTCGCGTAGAAGCTCCGGTCGGCGTTGCCGAAGAGCAGCCCGAGCACCCGCTGCTGCACGTTGGTGAACAGCGCATCGCCGATGGCGCCGCCGGAGGGCGGTGCGCCTGAGGTTTCTGAAAACGTACCCATAAAGGGTAGTATCGTACCCAGTATGGGTACAGTCAAGTCTTGTGCGCACTGTGGTCCGTAGCCTACTCCTGCCGCGTCATCCCAACGTCACGCGCGTGCGCTCTGCGCCGCTCCACGAGAGCCTGTCAGACCCTTCTCCCACCTTGTCTCCACGGCCAATGACGGTGCCGTAATGACAATCAACGGAGAGTCTGATGCAACGTGTTGCGATTGCAGTCGTGATGATGGCAGTGATGACCGCGTGCGGCGGCGGGGGTGGAGATGGAGATGGCAGTACCGCTCCCACGCCGCCGCCCGCGAATGCCGGGGTGGCCACGGTCACGGTGACGATGTCGCCGGCACAGATCACGGTGGGTTCGACGGCCACGGCCACGGCCGAGCTGCGTTCGGGCGTGGGCGCGATGCTCACCGGTCGCACGGTGGATTGGTCGTCATCGGCCCCGGCGATCGCCTCGGTGAACAGCGCTGGTGTGGTGTCGGCTATTGCCGCGGGGTCGGCCACCATCACGGCCACCAGCGAAGGGAAGTCGGGCAGCGCGCCGATCGCGATCGCTCTGGCGCCGGTGGCTACGGTGGCGCTCACGCTGGCGCTGCCGACGCTTACACTGGGCGCCACCACTACGGCGAGTGTGGTGCGGCGCGACGAGCGCGGCGCGAAGCTCACGGGGCGCGCGATCACCTGGACGTCACCGTCGCCGAGTGTGGCGACGGTGACGGTGGCGGGTGCGGCCACGCGCTGACGTGTTCATTCCCGCGCCGATCTTATTGCGCGCACCATGGAACAGCCGTAACTTTCGGTGTTACACGTCATTCGTCGATTAGTCACTGTTACTGCGTACGGGAGGATGCTGGCATGGCTCGTAAATCAATTTCACTCAACACGTTGCGAGCCTTGCCCGCCGCCGAGCGCGATCGTGCACTGGCGGAGCTCGCGGCGAATGCGGCCGCGCCGCGAAACGGTCAATCCGCCGTTCTGGACGCCCGGATTCGTTTCTTCGAGCAGCAGTACGAGATGACGTCAGACGAGCTGCATCAGCGGCTTCGTTCGGGGCAGCAAACCGAAACGGCCGACGTCGCCAAGTGGCTTTTTCTTCTCGAGGCTCGCAACGGACACGCATCGGCCGCTCGATAGGTGAGCGGCGGTAAGCACGGCCCAAACCGACTCGGCGCGTATCTGGAGATACACTCGACGGTCATGCAGCAATTCCTCGGCGAAGGCTTTGTCCTCCGCGAGGAATTGTCGTTCAGTGACTTGGCAGACGGGCAATTCTTGATGGAGGGATACATCACATGCGAGGGCGGACTGCGCATTGATGTATCAAAGCGACTGACGATTGTGGATTGGGTCGGCGAGGAAGCGCGCGTGAAGACCACGGGATATTCCTATTCGGCGATCTTGCGCGGGTATGGGTCGGTGTTCCGCTACGACTCTCCGCATCCCGATCACAATCAGTTCCATCACGTCCATCGGTATCGCATTCTCGAGGGCGATGTGCATGGAGCCGTGTCGGCGATTGAGCCGCCGGACGAGTGGCCGACGCTGGGTGAAGTGATGCGCGAGCTCAGTGAATGGTACTACGCGCACGTTGAGCAACTTCGGACATTGCCGACGGCGCTGGAGTGAGCGCGCTCCGCTCAGCAGATTGTAAACGCTGATGTCCTCGTCCAGGTCGGGCCAGTGCACCCCTTCGCCACGACCAATGAGACGCCAGTTTGCGCGCTCGGCCGCCGCGCCGTGGCCAAGCCGCGGGTACCACGCGAGGGGCACCGATATGCTGCGGCCGTCTGCCAGATCCACCGTCAACGTGTCGGTTGAGACCCGCACCGCCACGGCATACATCCACGGCATACATCGGCCAGTGGTCAATCGGCGACGTCGTCATCCCAGCTCCTCGGCAAGTCGACCGCGTGTCCCTGCACCATCATGACGACACGCGCCAATTCGCCTCGCGGAAAGCCGCCGCCCGCGCTGACTGTCAGACCCCCGTTCCACCTTGTGCGCACGGCCGACATGCGTGCCGTACCACAATCCGGAGGGTGTGAGATGCGACGTGTTCTGCTTGCAGTGAGTGCATTGGTGTTCCAGAGCGCGTGCGGTGGCGGCGGTGGGGATGGGGCCACGAGCCCCACGCCGCCGGCGGCCAGCACGGGAGTGGCCTCGGTCGCGGTGGCGCTGTCGGCCACCCAGATCACGGTGGGTGGCACCGTGAACGCCACGGCGGATCTGCGGACGGCGGCGGGTGCCGCGGTGACGGGTCGTGTCGTGAGTTGGACGTCGTCGTCGCCCACGGTGGCCACGGTGAACGACGGGGGCACCGTGTCGGCCATTGCCGCCGGCTCGGCCACCATCACCGCCACCAGCGAGGGGAAGACGGGGAGCGCCTCGCTCACCGTGATCCCGGCGCCGGTGGCGACGGTTGTGGTGACACTGGCGTTGCCGTCGCTCACGCTGGGTGCCACGACCACGGCCAGTGCGGTGCTGCGCGACGAGCGCGGTGCGACGCTCACGGGACGTTCGGTGGCGTGGAGTTCGTCCACTCCCGCGGTGGCGACGGTGGACAACAGCGGCGCGATCACGACGCTGGCGGTGGGGACCACG
>CAIUOO010000252.1 GCA_903900795.1 uncultured Gemmatimonadota bacterium
CTTGTCGCTGTACCGTTTCCTGCTGCCCACGCAGGAGATCCGCGTGTCGGGTGGCCGAGAGGTGCATCTGCGCAGCATGCAGGTGATGGGGCTGTATCCGGCCAACTCCATTTTCGTGGGCGACTATCTCACCACGCAGGGGCAGACCGCGCGCGACGATCTCCGCATGATCGAAGACGCCGGCTTCGTGCTGGAGACGCCCGATGGCGAACCGCTGGTGGGCGATCCCTTCGCCGGCGTGCCCGACTCGTATCCGCGGGCGGCGCTGCCGATGGTGGAAGTCTGATGACCATCGCCGACATCCGCACCGACTACCGACGCGCCTCGCTCTCCGAGCAGGACGTTGCCGACGATCCCATCGCGCAGTTCACGCGCTGGTTCGACGAAGCCGTGAAGGCCGCCGTGGTCGAACCGAATGCGATGTGCCTCGCCACCGCCACCCCCGATGCCTATCCGTCGGCGCGCATGGTGCTCTTGAAGGGCTGTGATGCGCGGGGCTTCGTGTTTTACACGGACTACCGCAGCCGGAAGGGACAGGAGCTGGCCGACAACCCGCACGCATCGCTCTGTTTTTTCTGGGCCGAACTGGAGCGGCAGGTGCGCATCAACGGCGCGGTCCAACGGGTGAGTCGCGCCGAGTCGGACGCATATTTTCAGTCGCGACCGCTGCCCAGCAGGGTGGGGGCGTGGACGTCGCACCAGAGCATGGTGCTGACCGATCGCGCGGTGCTGGAGCAGCAGCTGGCGGCAAACGAGACGCGCTTCGCTGACGGGCTGGTGCCACTCCCCGAGCATTGGGGCGGATTTCGCGTCATTCCCGAAGAGCTCGAGTTCTGGCAGGGGCGCGAGAGCCGCTTGCACGATCGCATCCAGTTCCGCCGTGAAGCGGGCGTGTGGGTGAAGCGCCGTCTATCGCCGTAAGGACGGTTGCCGTACGGCGCGGCCTGGCCCGCCGCGGGAACCGATCGCGTGCGTCAGGAGTTCCGCGTGCATGTCACCGACATCGCACGCGGTTCTCATTTTCGGGGCAACCGGGGGCATTGGCGCCGCCCTTGCCCGTCGTCTTGCGTCCTCCGGCACGCCGCTTTTCCTCACCGCGCGCCGTGAGGACCCTCTGGCCGTACTGGCCGCCGAGCTGGGGGCCGCGTACGCCACCAGTGACGCCACCGACTGGACCGAGATCGACCGCGTGGCCGATTTGGCGCGAGAGCGCTTTGGCGGCATCGGCGGCATGGCGAACGGCGTGGGCTCGTTGCTCCTCAAGCCGGCGCACCTCACCAAGTTCGAGGAGTTTCAGCAGACGATCGCCCAGAATCTCACGAGCGCATTCGGCGTTGTCCGCGCCGCGGCCCGCGTGATGCCCGACGGTGGCGCGGTCGTGCTGTGCAGCACCGCCGCATCGCGCATCGGGCTGTCGAATCACGAAGCCATCGCGGCGGCCAAAGGCGGCGTGAACGGCCTCGTGCTTTCGGCTGCCGCTACCTACGCGTCGCGCGGACTTCGCGTGAACGCCGTAGCCCCGGGGCTGGTCGAGACGCCTCTCACGGCGCGCATTACGGCCTCGGCACCCGCCGTTCAAGCCTCACAATCCATGCACGCCCTCGGCCGCATCGGTCAGCCCGACGACGTGGCCAGCCTCATGGCGTGGCTACTCGGCCCCGATGCCACCTGGGTGACCGGACAGCTGTACGGCGTGGACGGTGGCTTGGGCACGGTGCGTTCCAAGTAGCACCGTCAGCCCTGCTCGGCGAGCTCCTCACGGAGCTTCACATAGCTCTCGTATCGCCCCCGGCCAACGGTGCCAAGGCGAATCGCTGCCTTGATCGCGCACTCCGGTTCCACCGTGTGCGTACAATCAGCGAAGCGGCAGTCGTGAATCAGGGGACGGAACTCCGGGAAGCACTGGGCGATTTCGCGCGCGTCGATGCCCCAGAGCCCGACCTCGCGCAATCCGGGCGTATCGGCCACGAAGCCACCGCCCGGCAGCGGATGCAGCATCGCCCCGACGGTGGTATGCCGACCCTTGTTCACACTATCGCTGATCTCGGCCGTTCGTAGATCGAGCCCCGGAAACAACCGGTTCATCAACGACGACTTGCCAACGCCGGACGGTCCGGTCAGCGCCGAATCCTTCCCCGCCACTTCGTCGCGCAGTTCCTCGAGCCCTTCGCCGGTGACGACGCTGACGAGGTGCAGCGGATAGCCCGCCTTCACAAACTCGTCGAAGCGTTCGCGGATCGTACTCGGGTCGACGAGGTCGATCTTGTTGATGATGATCCGCGCGGCGAGCCCGTTCGCCTCGGCGATCACGAGAAAGCGGTCGAGCATGCGCGGGTGCGGCTCGGGGCGTGCGGCCGCGAATACCACCAGCACCTGATCAAGATTCGCGACGATAATGCGCTCCCCGCGCGCACCGGCCGGCGCACGACGCGCAAGTTTGCTGCGCCGCGGATGAATGCGGTCAATCGCCCACGAATCGCTGTCCGCCACACGGCCGATCGTGACGCGATCCCCAACGGCGAGCTTGAGGGAGCCATGCGCTTCGTGCTTGAGCCGCCCACGGAGCGACACGTCGAACAACATGCCATCGTCGGTGCGCACCTGCCAGATCCCGCCGGTGCCCTGCAGGACCACGCCGTCGAAGGTCCCGTCGAACGCGCCGCTGTCGGTCACGGCGTCTGGCCCCGGATCAACCCGTCGAGCGTCGCCTTGACCGTACCAAGCGCGATGCCGCCCAGCTGATGGCGCACGACGGCTTCGCTGGCGCCGGTAATGAGGAAACCGGTTTCGAGATGTCCCTGCACTTCCGGTTCACCGAATCCCCACTTCACGAACATCAGGTACGCACCCCAAGGCGCCGAGCGGTCGCCAGTGGTGTCGGTAAGGATGTCCGCGGAGTACGCGTGCCCATCCACGCCTTCAAAGGCGGCAGGACGTTTGTGGACCGCCATGTAGCCGCCCAGCGTGCGCTCGTCTCCCGCGTCATGGTCAGCGGGAAGGTGGTGTCCGTGATGTTCGGTCAGCGGGAGAGTGACTCTTTCACGATGTTGCCGGCCATGAAGGCGATGTTGGCAGGGCGCTCGGCCAGACGCCGCATGAGATACGGATACCACTGGCTACCGAACGGCACGTACACGCGGATGCGGTAACCTTCCTTCACGATCTGCTCCTGCAGATCGCGCCGCACCCCGTAGAGCATCTGGAACTCGAAGCGATCGGACGCGATGCCGCGTTCTTTCGCGAAGCGCTTGGCCTCGTTGATGATCACTTCGTCGTGCGTGGCGATGCCAGGATAGTGACCGTGCTCCATCAGGCGGTGCATGGCCGCGACGTAGTTGCGATCGACGTCGGCCTTGTCGGGAAACGCCACCGTCGCCGGTTCAAGATACGCGCCCTTGCAGATGCGCACGCGGCACTTGAGCCGGTTGGCCCGTTCCACATCGTCGAGCGTGCGACGCAGTGCGCTTTGCAGCACGACGCCGACGTTCTCAGGGTAGTCGGGGTAGAGCTGTTGCTCGAACGTGTCGAGGGTGCGGTCGGTGTAGGCGCTCGACTCCATGTCGAGACGCACGAAGCTCCGATACTGCTTGGCGCGATCGAGCACCTGACGTACGACGTCGAGGCCAAGTGCGTCGGAGATGTCCTGCCCAAGCGCGGTGAGCTTTACCGACACATTCGCCTGCAGCTTCTTCTGCTCGATGCGATCGAGAATTTCGAGATACTGCCGTCCGGTGTCCCGGGCTTCCGCTTCACTCGAGACCGACTCGCCGAGCAAATCGAGGGAGGCGGTAATGCCCTTGGCGTTGAGCTGCTCGACGGCGGCAAGGGCGGTCGCGATGGTTTCGCCTGCGACGAATCGCGACGCCATTTTGCGCGCAAAACCGACGTTCTTGACGAAATCGAAAATGCGCTGTTGGCGCGACAGGTACAGGAGGGAGGAACGAAGCATTGCGGAGCGGAGACGCGGAGTTCAGCAGAGAGGGATCGCGGTTGACCGACGGGAACACCGCCGGGACGTCACCGAACGAGAAGCGGAATATACCTACCTGCCCGACCCCTGTGCGCCGAAAAGCATGGGTCAGGGATGGAATCGCGCGCCTGAGGCAGCCTTGGCGCGCAGGAGGGCGGCCGCCTCGAATCGTCGCGGATAGCGGGCGTTGAGCGCGTCGAGCTGTGCGACGACGGTAGCCGCGCCGAGCGCATCGAGGAATCGGAAGGGACCGCCGCGAAACGGCGGGAATCCGATGCCGAACACCGCGCCGATATCGCCGTCGCGCGGTGAACGGATAATCCCCTCGTCCAGGCAGCGTACGGCTTCGTTGATCATGGGCAGCACGGCGCGCCGCTGAATTTCCTCGGCCGCCGTCGATCGGCGCGATCCCGTGGCTTGCGTGAGGGCGTAGACCCCCTGATCGACGCCCTGTCGCTTGCCCTGCGCGTCGTAGCGATAGAAGCCGCGCTTCGCCTTCCGACCCAACCGTCCACTCTCGATCACGCGCTGTAGCGTGGCCGACGGTTGCATGCGATCGCCGAACGCCGCCGCCATGATCGGCCCCGACTTGCCGGCGATATCGAGACCGACTTCATCGAGCAGCGCAATCGGACCCACCGGAAAGCCGAACGCGACCAGCGCCTCGTCGACCGCATCGATCGACGCGCCTTCATCGAGCAACTTACCACTCTCGTTGATATAGGGCGCGAGAATACGGTTCACGTAAAACCCCGGTCCATCGCGCACCACAATCACCGTTTTGCCGAGCTGCCTGCCGTACGCGACCACCGTGGCGGTCGTCTGCGCGCTCGTCTCTGGTGTCACGATCACTTCGAGCAGCGGCATCTTGTGGACAGGCGAGAAGAAGTGCATGCCCACCACCTGATCGGCGTGGACCGCCGCCGCCGCGATGTCGCGAATCGGGATCGTACTCGTGTTCGACGCGAAGATAGCCCGCGGTGCGACGGCCTGCACTTCGCGCAGCACCGCATGCTTCACGGCGAGATCCTCGAACACGGCTTCGATCACGAGGTCGACATTCGCAAAGCCGCTGTAATCGACGGTGC